>JAWOAV010000096.1:0-4074 GCA_046498365.1 Desulfosalsimonadaceae bacterium | reverse complement strand
TTTATCGCCTTCTTTTCGAAATGGACCGGTTCAACCGGACGACCCGAAGGTGGCTTTCACAAAATCGCCTGCGTGGTTTGACCCTTGGTGAATATCTGGCGCGGGCCGGATTTTCCGAGACGCTGGCCAGACATTATGTCACGCCCGTGAGCGCCGCCATCTGGTCCACCGGCGAGCGGGATATGCTTGATTTTCCGGCCGAGACGTTCGGCCGGTTCTTTGAAAATCATGGGCTGCTCTCCTTTTTTGGCCAGCCCCAGTGGTATACGATAAAAGGGGGGAGCCATGAGTATGTCAAGGCGTTTTTGAAAACGTTTTCAGGCACGGTCTGCACGGACTGTCCCGTCCGGAAAATCGCCCGTGAAAACGGGCGCGTGCGTTTATGGACCGACGAGGCAGAAGTGGTCCATGAAAAGGTGGTGATCGCCGCCCATGCGGACGAGGCCCTGGCTATGCTGGCAGACCCTTCGGATGCGGAGGTCCGGCTTCTTTCACCGTGGCGGTATGCCCTAAACCGCGTTATCCTTCATCGGGACGTCAGCTGCCTCCCGCCGCTGCAGGGGACATGGGGCTCATGGAATTACACGCAGGAAGAAAAAAAGGCCGCTCGCGGCCCCGCAACCCTGACCTATTACATGAACCGGCTGCAGCAGTTGGCATCCGAGCATCACTACTGCGTGACCCTGAACCCGGACCGGGTCCTGGACGCCGACCGGGTTATCGCGGACCTCAATTACGCGCATCCGATTTTCGGCGAAGGCGCCGTGGCCACCCAGAAGGACCTGCCGGGGATAAACGGCGCAAACAACACCTGGTTCTGCGGCAGCTATTTCCGCTACGGCTTTCACGAAGACGCGGTCATGTCGGCCGTGGCTGTGGGGGAGGACTTCGGGATACCATTATGAAATCGAAAATCTATACAGGTTTTGTGGAGCATACCCGTCACCTGCCGGTGTATCATCATTTTCAATACCCGGTCTACATGTACGCCCTTGACCTGGACGAACTCGCCTTGCTGGACAAAAAACTGCCTTTTTTCGGCTACAACCGCATGAGACCGGCATCCATTCATGATGCCGATTATCTGGATGAACGCCCCGGCGCCATACGCGAGAAGCTCCTTGATTTTCTGCCCGAAACAGAAAGGGGCAGGACCGCTTCAATTATGCTCATTACCCAGGCGAGGTATTTTCATTACGTGTTCAACCCGGTTTGCTTTTACTACTGCTTTGATCGCCGCGGAGAGGTGATCCAGGTGGTGGTGGAGGTCAGCAATACGTACGGGGAGCGGCATGTCTATCTCCCGGAAGCGGTCCCCGGCGTTCCTGGAGGGGCTTCTGCAGTGGAAGTCCGTCAATACACCGTCCGCAAAGCTTTTCATGTGTCGCCGTTTAATGACATGGCCGGCCGCTATGAGTTTTTTTTCACCCCCCCGAAGGAGACGATAGATGTTCAGATCAATCTGGTCCGGGAGGGGGAAAAAATTTTTGAGGCGCGCCTGCGGGGTTCGGGGCGCGCGTTGACAGGGGCGGGGCATCTTGCGGTGCTTCTCCGCCATCCGGTTGTGCCGCATTTGACCATGCCCCGCATCATTTTCGAAGCACTGCGCCTCTACTACCGGAAACACATGCCGTGGCATGACAAGCCGGCCCCGTCCGATCCCATGACCATCCGGCATAAACGGTGACGGGGGTCGCTGAAAGCGCTCCTACGACTCGTAGAGAAATCCCCTGTCCATGGGGTAGCAGGTGGTGTTCCCCCTGGAAAAGGTAACCTGGTAAAGCCGAAGCACCGAATTTTTGACCCGAAAGAATTCGGCGCAGAAATGAAGGTATGCCCGCCACGTTCTCCGGAACCGTTCGTCGAACAGTGCCGGATTGAAGCGGTTGATCATCTCCCAGTTTGCATCGAAGGTCGCCGCCCATTCATCCAAAGTAAGGGCGTAGTGACGCCGCAGATTTTCAATGTCGAGGATTTCAAGGCCATAAACGGCCATCAGATCGATGGTCTCGGTCAGGCCGGGCAGGTATCCCCCCGGGAAAATATGCTTCCGGATGAAAAAATCGGTCTCCATGGGGCGGTCATGGGCGATGAAATGAAGCAGTCCGATCCCCCCGGGCCTAAGGCATTTCGCCATGGACCGGATCCAGTCTTCCAACTGCCCCTTGCCCGCGTGTTCATAAACGCCCAAAGATGCATATTTGTCAAAGGTTCCGGACACCTGCCGGAAATCGGTTTCCTGGACGGTGATTTTCTCTTCAATGCCTTCCTGTCGTGCCTTGTCCAGCAGCCAACGGTTCTGGTCGATCGTGGGGCTCACATTGGTGCCGACAGCACCATAGTGTTTGACGGCGTGAAAGAGCAGGGACCCCCAGCCGCCGCCCACATCCACCAGGCGTTCGCCCGGCTGGAGCCGCAGTTTGCGGCAGACATGGTCGAGTTTGTTTTCCTGGGCTTCCCGCAGGTTTTGTGTGCCTTCCTTCCAGTAGGCGCAGGTATAGGTCATGGTGGGGTCCAGGTACTGCCAGAAGATATCCGATCCGCGGTTGTAGTGCGCAAGGGCGTTTTTGACGCCCCGGCTGCTTTTCCGGTTTCCGAACAGCAGTTCGTGCCACAGGTTGCGGATACGGATAAGTGGATGGAAGATGCGCGTCTGTCGGGCGGTTTCGGGCAATGGCGATTCATTGTCCGCAGCGGCGAGGATGATGGCCTTAAGATCGCCGTCAATATCCACGCTGCCGCTGATGTAGGATTCGATCAATCCCCACCCGAAAAATACCAGGGAGTTGATCTCCGCTTTCTTGGTTTTATACCGGATGACAAAAGCCGGGGGCGCGCCGCTGCCATGGTCATAATACGTGCCGTCCGCGAAAATCACTGTAAAGGGAATCGATGTTTTCCCCAGAAATTTTATATACATTGCTCGTAACAGCCCGGCCATGCGTTTCCTTTCCCGTCGTATACGTTTCCATTCATTGCAGCCTGTCTTTTGGCATGCGATGCGGAGCATGCCGCGGCCCGGTGGTTTCTTTTTTTGTTTTCCTGTTTTTTGCCGTAAAAATACTATAGCATAACAACATCTATTTTGAGAACCCGCTGCGTTGCGCCGGGAAGATCGGTGCGAAAAGGAGGATGAATCGCTGCATGAAAATCATGAATGATATGTCCGTAACGGAAATTATCCGAAAAAGAAAATCCTCGCGGACCTATGTGGACAAGCCGTTGGAACGCGAAAAAAAAGAACAGGTTCTGCAGTTTGCTTCCACGTTGGGGAGCCCCCCCTTTGGATCGGCGGTGCGGTTTGAGATCGTGGACCTGGATCTGAAATTCACGGGAAAAGTTTACGGCACCTACGGCGTGATCAAGGGGGCGGAAACCTTCCTTGCATGCATCGTGAAAAAAGGCCCCGGAGACATGGAAGATGCCGGGTATTTGTTTGAACAGGTTATCCTCTTTGCCACGGCCATGGGTCTGGACACCTGCTGGATGGGGGCGAGTTTCAGCCGTTCGCTCTTTTCCGACAAGATGGCGCTGGCATCCGACGAGATGATCCCGGTGGTCAGCCCCATGGGATACAAGGCCGGACGGCCCAGCATCATGGATGTTGTCTTTCACGTGAGCGCCGGTGCCAAAAAACGGAAATCCCGGTCGGATCTGTTTTTTCATCGCACGTGGGATGCGCCCCTGGAAAAAAAAGATGCCGGCAGCCTCGATGTGCCCCTGGAAATGGTCCGGCTCGCCCCTTCAGCCGTCAATAAGCAGCCATGGCGCCTGCTCCTCGATGAGGATGGGGTGCATTTTTTTTTAATGCGAACCAACGGTTTTAAACGCATGTTCGCGGTGGATTTGCAGCGAATCGATATGGGAATCGCCATGTGCCACTTTGAACTTGCCGCCGTCGAGGAGGGTGTTATAGGCAGATGGAAGAAGGGGAATTCCGGTCCCCCCCCCGCGGCAGACGGGATGGAATATATTGCCAGCTGGGAATTTGAATAAGGCAGGTGAAAAGATACAGACCGTGAAATCTTGATTGATGAACGGATCAGAACACATTTAGATGTTCAAAAAGAAAAT
>JAWOAV010000075.1:0-7327 GCA_046498365.1 Desulfosalsimonadaceae bacterium | reverse complement strand
GCAGGCCTTGCCGCCGGCATATGGATCGGCACCCTGTTTTTGAAAAACGGGTACTCCCTGGGCCGGGCAAAATCGTTTCCCAGGGCTGCCGGATGGATTCTTCCCATCATAATGGCCGGTTTTCTGGTATTGCTTCTCATGAATCCCGCAACCGAGGGAGAAGGCAAAAGCGGTGTCCTGTTTTACGCCACGGCCGGACCGGGAGCGATGTACGCCCCCTTGTGGGTCTCCCTTGGCATCGGGCTGCTCATCGGCTTTATGGCCCAAAGGAGCCGCTTCTGCACCATGGGGGCGATCCGGGATCTGGTGTTGTTCAAGCAGGTGCACCTGTTTTCCGGCGCGCTCGCACTGATTGCCTTTGCGTTTATCGCCAACCTGATGCTGGGGCAGTTCAATCCCGGATTTGAAAACCAGCCGGTTGCCCATACCAGCCACGCCTGGAATGCTTTGGGCATGGTACTGGCAGGGCTTGCCTTTGCGCTCGCGGGCGGATGTCCGGGGCGCCAGCTGTTTCTGTCCGGAGAAGGGGACGGCGATGCGGCGATCTTTGTCATCGGCATGGTCGTGGGGGCCGCGTTTTCCCATAATTTCGGCCTGGCCAGCTCCCCTGCGGGCGTGGGGCCGCACGGCATTGCAGCCGTAATTATCGGACTGATCGTATGCGGATGTATCGGGTTTACCATGAAAGAATACAGACAATAAGAACAGGAAAAAAGACATGAGCAAAACAGTGGATGCAAGGGGCCTGTCATGCCCGCAGCCGGTTTTGATGACGCTTGATGAAATAAAGTCGGGGAACCAGTCGGCGCTTTTGATCATCGTGGACAACGAGGCCTCCAGGGAAAACGTCAGCCGGGCGGTTGCCAATCAAGGATGGATCGTCGCCGGCATTGAAGAAGAAGACGGCGACTACAAAATCCGTGCGCAAAAAACCTAAGAACAGGGGAAGTTGACGCTTTGGGTTTTCTGAATTGGTTTAAAAAACCCTCATCACAAGAGGCTTACGGATCGACCGATCGCGGGATCATGGTATTTGAAAACACCAGCGAGGTCATCCGTGCGGAAACGATTATCAAGGAGAATGGCTGGTGCGTGCGCGTCATGGGTCCGCCCCCGGAAATCCGCAGCGGCTGCGACCTGGTAATCGAATTTCCGCTGATCGAGCACCTCAATATCTTTCGACTCCTGGAAGAAGCCGGGGTCGCACCGCTGAAGACCGTTCCGGTGGCGGGCCCCCTGCTGGAGCCGGTGAATATTTTTTTCACAAAAGATTACGGCGAATTTTTGATGGTGCGGGCGGCGAACATGAAAATCACCATCGAAAAAGGGTCCCTGGTGATCGTCAACATATCCGGCGGCGGATGCCCGGACGTACCCTATCTTGCCCGGGAGATGGTCGGGAAAAAACTGGACGAAGCCCCCCGTCCCCGCAGTATCGGGCACACCCTTTGCGGATACGCGCTCGAATTGGCATACGAGGAAATAAGGAGGCAGACCGCATGTTTGCCGTAGTCGGCACCGTACCGGATGAGGATTTTCCCATTGTTGCCGGCCCGGTTTCTGCGGCGGGCGACCGGGTTCTCATTGACGGCCGCGAAATAGAAGTCAACCGCGGCACTGCCGCGCTCCTGGCCGCAGCAGTCATGGTCTCCCACTATATGGGCAAAGACGGGCCGGATGCGTTTCTGGTCGGGGACACCGGATACGGGCGCGGCAGCCGCAGGCTGTATGAATACCTTGAAAAGACGCTCCCTGCCAGGCGCTATTCCAGCCTGACGTTTCACTATATCCAGCCGGACGTGGACTGGCATAACCGGGTATTGTTCGCCGTGGACCAAATGCCGGAGCGGCCGCTGCTGATTGCGGACGCCGGTTTCATGTACGCGGCGAAAATGAGCGGCCAGGCGGAAGCCTACGATGCCTTCACCCCGGATATAGGGGAGCTGGCCTTCCTGGCGGACGAGTCTGCCCCCCACCCGTTTTATACCCGGGGATTCATCCTGCATGAAAACAGCCGCGCTGCCCCGCTCATCGAACGGGCGTACCGCCATAAAAACGCCGCCCGGTATCTCCTGGTCAAAGGGGAAAAAGACATCGCCGCCGACAGAAGCGGCATCCTGGAAACCGTTACAGAGCCCCGGACCGACGCACTGGAAGCCATCGGCGGCACCGGAGACATTATCACCGGACTGCTTGCCGGCCTGACCGGGGTCGGCCAGGATCTGCTGCCATCCGTGATGGCGGCCATCCGGATCAGCCGGATGGCCGGGCAGGCCGCAGCCCCGAACCCCGGAACCCAGGTCGCCGAGATTATTCAAAAAATACCGGATTGCCTGAAACAGTTTTACGACAAGGGCCATCCGACAGGGAGCCCTTGAAAATCCCATGACACAAAACGACAGCAGCGATAAAAAGGCCCGGATCACGCCGGACATGACCGTGCTGGACGTGATTCACCGATTCCGGGAGACCGAAGCCGTATTCAGGCGCTATGACCATGATGCCGGAGAATGCATCTGCTGCACGTCGCTCTTTGAAACGGTAGCCGACGTCGCAAAAAACTATGGAATCCACCTGGAAGAGATGCTGGCGGCGCTCCGGCATGCCGCCTCATAGCCCCGCATTCCAGGGACACCTCCGGCACCATCCGGCCGGTCGGAGAAGACGCCGCCGCACATATCCGCAGTATACGCAAAATTGTTTGACACGCCCCCCATTGCGTCATAATGTTATTTTTTTACGGTTTTATTTCCCGCAATCCGGATCGGCAGATGGAGACCCATAGAAACAACATGCTATCACATCACTCAAAACAATATCTTGAAATGGCCTTTGGATATGATAAACGGCTACGGCTTCCCCACCCGGACGGCCACGGCAAGCGAACCGGGGAATGCGGTGACACCGTGGAATTCTTTCTTCGCATCAGAGAGAACCGGGTCTTCCAAGTGTTTTTCGATATCAACGGGTGCATCAATACCGCGGCATGCGCCAACACCGTTGCCCTTTTGTCCGAAGGAAGGACCATCGAGGAAGCATGGGAAATCGACGTCGAAGACATAATCGCGTATCTGGAAACCCTGCCCCGTGATCACTACCACTGCGCCGAGCTGGCAGTCGGCGCCTTTTTCCTCGCCCTTTCCGATTATGCGGCCAGCCAGCGGGCCCCCTGGAAAAAACTATACGGAAGTAAAGGCTGAGGACCCCGTAAAAACAATCATGGCTGACATACCCAAACCCTCTTCCCATCCGAATCCGCTGCAGACCATGGATGCCGTTGTCGCCCTTTCACCGGCCCTGTCCGTGATGAGCGCGAACCATGTCATCCGATGGATTATCGGCCGGGAGCCGAAACCGGGAATGACCTTCCCCATCGACGCGCTTCTGGAAGAACCCGAGCTGACCCGGGTGCGGGCGTCCATCCGCCATACCCTGGAAAGCGGCCAGACGGAAATCGGTTATACGGTCAACCTGCTGTGCGACGCCGGCATCACCCTTTCCTGCAACTATACGGTGTATCCGGTATTTGACCAGAAACAGTTCGTCATCGGGGTGATCCTTTCCTTCCGGAACCCGACGCCGCCGTCATCCGGCGGCCGGTCGGGGCATTCCCGCGTCTCCCTGCGCCACAATCCGCCGGACCACGACACCCTGATCGACAAACTCCCGGAAGCGGTATTCACCATAACACCCCACTGGCGAATCTCCTCCTTTAACCAGATGGCGGAAAAAATAACGGGGTATGCCCGGGAAGAGGCCATCGGAAAATATTGCTGGGAAGTGTTTCATTCCGACAAGTGCAAGCTCACCTGCCCGCTTCGTACCGCCCTGGACAGCGGGCAGACCGCCATGGACCAGGAGGTGCGTATTTTAAACAAGGCGGGAATCCGCCAGGCCATTCTGGTCAACACCAGCGTGCTCCGCGATGCCACCGGGTTCGTCATGGGGGCCGTGGAAACATTCCGGCCGCTCACCGGGGAAATGTATCCGCCCAGCGGCGTGGACTACCATTATTCATTCGCCGATATCGTGGGGAAATCCGAAAGCATGCAGCGCCTTTTTGAGGCCGTTCCGGATATCGCCGCCAGCGAAGCCAATGTACTGATCACCGGGGAAAGCGGCACCGGAAAAGACCTCTTTGCCAGGGCCATACACAACCACTCCCTGCGTTCAAAAGGTCCCTTTATAGCAGTCAATTGCTCGTCATTTGCCGAAACCCTCCTCGAGTCAGAGCTTTTCGGCCACGAAAAAGCTGCCTTCACCGGTGCCGAGCGCTACAAGCAAGGGCGGTTCGAGATGGCCAAGGGGGGGACCATTTTCCTGGATGAAATCGGCGACCTCAAACGCGAGCTGCAGGTAAAGCTGCTCCGCATTATCGAACAGCGCGAATTTGAACGCGTCGGCGGAACCCGCACCATTCCCCTGCAAGCCCGGATTATTTCCGCGACCAACATGAACCTGACCGAGGCCATCCGGGAAGGCCGCTTTCGGGAAGATTTCTACTACCGCCTGAAAACCGTTACCCTCACGATCCCGCCGCTCCGGGACCGAAGGGAAGACATCCCCCTCCTGGTCAGCTATTTCATCAAAAAGCTCAACCAGCGGTACCACAAAAACGTCCGCTCCGTTGACACGAAGGTGATGCGGTTTTTCCAGAAATACGCTTTCCCGGGAAATGTCCGCGAGCTGGAACGTGCGCTGGAACATGCCTTTGTATTTGTCAAAGGTCCGGTTATTTTCATGAGCAACCTGCCGGCGCGGGAAGAATTCACCCGATCCGACGATCATCGCCAGGCCGCCCCTCCCCCCAACCTGGACAGAAAAAGCAAGGACGCGGTATTGTGGGCCCTTGCCCAGACCGACGGCAGGCGCAAGGAAGCCGCCGAGCTTCTCCGCATGAGCCGCACCTCCCTGTGGCGGCTCATGAAAAATTACGGACTGGAGTGAAAAATCTTTCCGCAGCAGAACCGGTAATCCACCTAAAAAACGTTTCAATATGTTTCATATGTTTCAACATGTGTTTCATCATCTAAAATTATATATATAAAAATAAAATCAATAAGTTAATAATAAATCCGTACATTTTTGAAACAAAATTTTCTTCCTGATCCGTTCAAAAATCCGTTTCTGCAACGGTTTCACCGGCACAGCCCCCCATGGATTCCTCCGTCTATTTTTTACCCAACAATTCCAAGCAGATAAAACGTTGGCACGCCTGTTGCTTTGTAGTGATTTCATTCAAAAATGAAAACACCCATATAATCCCATTCAATAACCATAAGGAGGCAGCAATGCTACAACAGGCGGAAATCCTCGAAAGCGTTCTGGAACGCTATCCATCCAAACCGGAATACCTCATATTCATGCTTCAGGATATCCAGGCGGACTGCGGGTATATCGCCCCGGAATCCATGGAGATCATCTGCGAACATGCCAATGTTCCCATTACCCAGGGATATTCCGTAGCCACCTTTTACCAGTCATTCCGGCTGGAGCCCCAGGGCGAACATGAAATCAAGGTCTGCCTGGGGACCGCATGCCACCTGAAAGGCGGAGAACGCCTCGTGGAAAACCTTGAAAGAAAACTTGGCATCCACCGCGGAGAGACCACGGAAGATATGATGTTTACCCTTAACACGGTAAACTGCCTCGGTGCCTGCGCAATGGCGCCGGTAGCGGTGGTGGACGACGAATACATCTCCAGCACCACGCCGGCGAAACTGGACAAATCCCTGAAAGCGGCGCAACAGCAATAAACCGGTAAATCGGAGGAAAACAACATGATGACGGGAAACACTGCTCTACAATCTGACGCCCACCGGTTGACTTCATGGGAGGATCTGCATGCACTCCAGCAGCAGATCATCGAGGCCCACGACCCGAACCAGACGCGGATCGTCGTCTGCCACGGTACCGGATGCATGGCCAATGGAAGTGCAAAAATCACCCGGGCTTTTCAGGAAGCCCTGGAAGCCAGCGATATCGAGGCAAAGGTCATGCCCGGTATTAAAACCACCGGCTGCCAGGGGCTCTGCGCACACGGCCCCCTGGTCCAGATAAACCCCCAGGGGTTGTTTTACAGCCGCGTAAAGCCGTCGGATGTGGAGGAAATCATCCAAAAAACCATCGTCGAAAAAAAGCCGATTGAGCGGCTTCTGTACAAAGACCCGGATACCGGGGAAGCGCATCATACCGAAGCGGATATACCGTTCTACAAGCTCCAGCATCGCCTAATTCTTAAAAATATCGGCAAAATCGACCCGACGGACATCCACGACAAAATCGCCGTGGGCGGGTACCAGGCGCTTGCCAAAGCGTTGTTCACCATGACGCCCGAAGAAGTGGTCGCAGAGATCGAAAAATCCGGTCTCCGCGGACGCGGCGGCGCCGGGTTTCCGGCCGGGCGGAAATGGCGCGGCGCCCTTGCCGCCGTAAAAAAGAAAGGGGGCCCCGTCTATGTGGTGGTCAACGGCGATGAGGGGGACCCGGGCGCATTCATGGACGGCTCCATCATGGACGGTGACCCCCATGCGGTGCTGGAAGGCCTTATCATCGGTGCCTATGCCCTGGGGGCTGAAAAAGGGTACCTATACGTCCGCGCGGAGTATCCCCTGGCCATCAAACACCTGGACCTGGCAATGCAGCAGGCGCGGGAATATGGACTTCTGGGGGAAAACATCCTGAATACGGGATTTTCCTTTGACGCGCAGATCAACCGGGGGGCCGGCGCTTTTGTATGCGGCGAATCCACGGCCCTTTTCACCTCCATCGAAGGGAAGCCCGGAAATCCACGGCCAAAATACGTGCGTTCTGTGGAAGAAGGCCTCTGGGGGAAGCCTACCGTCTTGAACAACGTGGAAACCTGGGCCAACGTCCCCTTGATCGTTGAAAAAGGGGCAGACTGGTATTCTTCCATCGGTGTGCCCCACAGCACCGGCACCAAGGTTTTCTGCCTGGTGGGCAAGGTCAAAAATGTCGGCCTCGTGGAGGTCCCCATGGGCACGTCTTTGTCCACAATCGTGGAGAAAATCGGCGGCGGCGTGCCAAGCGGCAAACCGTTCAAGGCGGTTCAGACCGGGGGGCCCTCCGGCGGCTGCCTGCCGTATGAAAGCAGAGACCTGCCCGTGGATTTCGATTCCCTGACCAAGGCCGGCTCCATGATGGGCTCCGGGGCCATGATCGTAATGGATGAGCGCGACTGCGTGGTGGATGTGGCCCGCTACTTCCTGCGGTTCCTGGAAGAGGAATCCTGCGGAAAATGCCTCCCCTGCCGCCTGGGATTGACCCGGATGCGGGAAATCCTGGACAACTTCTCCCACGGAATCGG
>JAWOAV010000038.1:0-10422 GCA_046498365.1 Desulfosalsimonadaceae bacterium | reverse complement strand
GAATCACAAGCCCTACATTTTTAAAAAATCCACCCAAATTTTCAACAAAGGCTGAAGATAGAACGTCAATTTGTGACAAGTCATTTCGATATTTTAATTGAAAAATGGCTTCACCGACTTCAGTCCTTACAGTATCAAATTGATCATGGCCAAATTGGTCTGTACCTAAAAATTCTGAATGATCAACATGTTTATCTAAAACAAAACCCAGTTTCCAACTACCCTCGATTTTTTGAATATTTACCCGCCGTTTACCACCAGCGATATCAGCGGCGAGAACGACACCCTTTCCACATACGACCTGGTCCCGAAAGATGAAAACGACCGGCGCATCGTTCCCACAACCCCTTCTGAAATCGCGGCATACAGGCAGCGGCTCCTTACCAACCCGGCGTTCAAGAAGCTGATTTACGCCACGGATCCGGAAACCGGCGCGGTTACCGATTTCGGCACAATCGTCAAGTTCACGGACACTCAGGACCAGGAAGCCATCGTCAGTGAAATTCTCCGTATCGCGGCGTACCACGAACCTTTGCAGATCTCCCCTGCCGGCGTGCCCTATGTGAACAAAAAATTCAACGACTACATCAAGTCGGACCTGAGCCGGAGTATACCGCTTGTCCTGCTGGTGGTCACGCTGATATTCTACTATAACTTCAGATCCTTCCGGGGCGTCGTCCTCCCCCTGGCCACCCTTGGCATGGCGGAACTCTGGACACTGGGGCTGATGGGGCACTTAGGCTACAAGATCACATCGGTGGGGGGGACCCTTCCACCGCTGCTGGTGGCCATCGGCAGCTCCTATTCCATCCATATCCTGAACCAGTACTACTCGGAATTCAAGCTCATCGCCAGCATGGAAAAAAAAGCCGGCATCCAGTCGGCCATGAACCATATTTCCATCACCGTGTTTTTGGCCGGACTGACAACGTTCGCCGCCTTCTGCACGCTTTTGACCAACAAGGTCTCGGCGCTCCAGGAATGGGCCGCGTTCTCCGCCATCGGCATCGCCGCCACGGTTTTTATCGCAGTCACCCTGATCCCGGCCGCCCTGGCCATATTGCCCCGCCGCTACCCCAAAGGCCTCCTGGGGAAAGACAAAACAAAAAAAACCACCCTGATCGACGCCTTCCTCAAGGTAATGGCCAAAGGCGCCATCATCCATTACCGGAAAGTCTATATCGTGACGGGGATTGTCATCATCATTTCGCTCATCGGCGCGACAAAACTCCAGGTGGACACGGAGTTTCTGCATTATTTCAAGGAAAACGACCCGGTACGGCAGAACGTGCTTTATGCCGGAGAAAAATTCGGCGGCGGGTGGGGGTTCAGCGTAATCATTGACTCCAGGGAACCCGACGGCGTCAAATCACCCGAATTTCTCAACACCGTGGAAGAAATCCGGCAATGGCTGACCGCCGATGAAAACCCGGATCTCAACATCGGCAGGACCGATGCGTTCGGCGATTTCATCAAGCGGATGCACATGGCCATGTATGATGATGATCCGTCGTATTTCCGGATACCCGAATCGCGCATGGACATCATGGACTACCTGGAAATTTTCTCCGGGGAAGACGAGGATTCGGACGGGCGGGTCGATAGCTTTGAACCCTTTGTGGACCCCCTGTTTCAGAAAAACAACATCCTGGCCCGGATCACCCGGAAAGCCGCACAAAAAATCGGCACCACGGAGATCAAGTACATCATCGACCGGGTGGAAAAACACCTGGAAAACACCCTGCCCTCCGAGTATTCGTATTCCATCACCGGCTATCCAATCATCAACATGAAGCTGGCCCACTATGTGGTGACCGGCCAGCTCCAGAACCTCTTTCTTTCCCTGGTCCTGGTGCTGTTTGTCATCATGATTTTATTTAAAAAACTGGCGGCCGGGCCTCTGGCGCTGATCGATATGGGGGTGACCATCATCATCAATTTCGGCATCATGGGGTGGTTCGGGATCCGGCTGGACATGGTCACCTCCATTATCGCCGCCATCACCGTGGGGATCGGGATCGATGACACCATCCATTACCTGAACACATACCGGCGTTACCACCTGGAAACCGCCGCCGACGTGGCCAAAACCATTGAAAAGACCATGCGGGTCACCGGAAAAGCCATCATGTTCACTTCCCTGGCCCTTATCTGTGGATTTTTCGTGCAGGTCACTTCCAACTTCCTTCCCGTCGTCCTCTTCAGCCTCCTGCTGACGCTGACCATGATCAATACGACCATCGGCTCGATCCTGCTGATCCCGGCGGCCATACGATTGACGGGCATCAACCTCGAGGCGCCCGGCGCGAAGGGCATCGAAGAAAACGAAGAAGAAAATCAAGGGTGATTTACAGGCACTCGTCTTCCGGGGTTATGAATTCCAGCGGTTCAACATGAACGACCACGTCAAGGACGCGGGGAATGCCCTTGATAATCCGTTTTTTTATGTCTTCGGCAACCTCGTGCCCTTCATGAACAGTCATGTTGCCGTCTACCGCCAGATGGAGATCCACCTGGAGATGATTCCCCGCGAAACGGGTGCGGATATTGTAGGCATGGCGCACCTTGTCATCTGCTGTTGCGATGTCCCTGATCTGCTCGCACGTCTCCCGGGGGGCGCCTTCATCCACCAGTTCCTTGAAACCGTTTACAATAATCCGGAGCGACGCATAAAAAACCAGTACCGCCACAAAAATGGCCGCCAGCTGGTCCAACATGTACCACGGCGGATAAAGGATCGCCGCGGCAACGGCGACCAGCACGGGGATGGAGCTCAAGGCATCGAGCCGGTGATGCCAGGCATTGGCGGCAAGCGCTATGCTGTGGACTTTTTTGCCCACCGTGCGCGTCCACCGGTACAACCCTTCCTTGATCACGATGGAGACCACGGCGGCGGCAAGGGCAATGAAACCCGGCTCGCTCACGTACCCGCCCCGAATATCCGCCACCGCCTGCCAGGCGATGAAAAAGGCCGCCAGGAACAGAAAAAAGCCGATAAAAATAGAAACCGTGGTTTCGAGGCGTTTGTGGCCGTAGGGATGCTGATCGTCCGCAGGCTTTGCCCAGAAATAGGAGCCCGCGATGACGGCGATGTCCGTGACCGTATCCGTGAGGCTGTGGATGCCGTCTGCCACGACGGCATGGCTGTTCCCCATGATACCGGCAAACACCTTGAACATCGACAGACCAATATTGAGGAAAAATCCCCACCACGTAACCCTGCGGACGGTGCGTTCCGGGGCCATATGGATCAGTCCCCGAAGGGATTGTAGCCGGGCTGTTTATACAAGGTATCTCTCCTGTCCAGTATATCCGGTCTATAGACGGTTCCGGCCCAGTCTTCCCGGGGAATTTCCTCGATTCCCACGGAGACGGTTTTTTCCTCGCATCCGGCTGCTTCCATGACATCCTTTACAATCCGGTCGCACAGGTCCTGCTTCTGCGCTTCTGTCCGTCCCGGGTACATCTTGATGATCACATGGGGCATTTCGGCCTCCCTATTGCTTCGGCTTTTTCTGATTTTTCTTCCGCCTGACCGCTTCCAGCCATTCGGCCTGTTCCTGCTGGTAGTCGTCTTCCGTCTGGTTCCAGCGGGAATAGTCCGCCTCCGCGGCCTCGGGCCTTTTTGCTTTCAACTTCCGGAAAAAAGAGATGAGCCTTTCCACGCTGATCTTGTTTTCGTCTTTTTTTTCCATGCCGCTTTTTCCCTGTAAAACGGTTTCCGTAAGCGAGCATACCCCTTTCAGCGCCTCAGGTCATCCGGAATTTTTGCAACCGGCACCGGCGCCATCTTGTGCCGGTTGGCGCTGTTGAGCCTGCGGTAAATCGCCAGAACCTCCTTTTTGCGGCCTGTCAGATCCTTTTCACCTTCTTCGGATGCATCAAACCGCATGGCCCATTCCAATTCCTCGTAGGTAGCACCGATCTGCTCCTCGTCGCTCCGGTTGTCCGCCCACAGGCCGTCGGTGGGGACGGCATCGGCAATTTCCGGAAGAATCCCGATTTCACGGGCGAGCATACGGACCTCGGACTTCATCAAATCGGCAATGGGCGCGATATCCACGCCGCCGTCGCCGTACTTGGTGAAAAAGCCGACGCCATAGTCCTCCACCTTGTTCCCGGTGCCCGTCACGAGCAATCCGTGATGCCCGGCAAATGCATACAGGGCGATCATGCGGATGCGGGAGCGCATATTGGCCAGGACGAGACCGTCCTGGATCTCTTTTGGAAGCGTTTCCTGAAAACTGTCCAATACCGGGGAGAGGTCCATGGTATGGTTTTTCACGGCCGGATACCGATCCCGGAGCCACGCGATATGACGCTTTGCAAGGGAATCCTGGTCTGCGGCCTGGTAAATGGGAAGGTTCAGGACATGGGTTGTTTTTCCGGTCTTTGCGCAAAGGGTTGACGTAACGGCGGAATCCACCCCGCCGGAAATCCCTGTGACAAAACCGTTCAACCCCGCTTTTTCGCAGTAATCCGTGAGCCAACCAACGATGTAGTCAACCACTGCTTTTGTTTTCATGGGCATATCCCCTGTTCGCCGTTTCCCCGACACCCGGCCGGGGTGATCCGACCGCTGCGTTCGACCCCGGATCCAATACCGGCCCCCACCCTGTAATACCGGCAGCCAAAAATGGCGCCGCCGACGGTTGGGCGAAAAAAAGGCGGCCCCGCTTTGGGGTCGCCTTTTTTTATACCACTTTAATCCAGGAGGATCAAATATGACGGCTTCATAAAACGCCCAATATCTGCGTTGCGCACAATTTCTGAAGAATCTCACGTACGGCTAAGTACGCTCAATTCTTCAAAAATTGCACGCGCCTTGATCTTGAACTTTTTCCTTTGCCGTCCAAAACCGACTTTCTTCACGATCTCATCAAATATCGTAATACATGAAAAATTCATGCGGATGCGGTCTCAGGCGAATGGCATTGACCTCGTTTTCCATCTTGTACTCGATCCATCGCTCAATCACATCTTTGGTAAAGACATCCCCCTTGAGCAAAAACTCATGGTCCTTCTCCAGGGCCGCCAGGGCTTCGTCAAGGGAAGCCGGGGCGGAATCGATCAGGGCCAGTTCCTCCGGGGGAAGGTCATAGATGTTTTTATCCAGGGGATCGCCGGGGTCAATCCGGTTTTCGATCCCGTCGATAATGGCCATCATAATGGCGGAAAATGCCAGGTAGCCGTTGCAGGATGGATCCGGCGTGCGGAATTCGATCCGCTTGGCCTTGGGAGAGGACGAATACATGGGGACGCGAACGGCCGCACTCCGGTTCCTACTGGAATAGGCCAGGTTGATAGGCGCCTCAAAGCCGGGCACCAGCCGTTTATAGGAGTTGGTCGTCGGGTTGGTGATGGCGCACAGTGCACCGCAATGCTTGAGAATCCCGCCGATGGCATAGAGGGCTTCCTGGGAAAGGCCGGCGTACTTTTCACCGGCAAACAGAGGACGCCCCTCTTTCCATATGGAGACATGGGTATGCATGCCCGAGCCGTTGTCCTCAAACATCGGTTTGGGCATGAAAGTAACGGTACGGCCATGCATCTGGGCCACGTTTTTCAATACATACTTGAACCAGACCATCTGGTCGCCCATCTCCATCAAGGGCTTGAAGCGCATGTCGATTTCCGCCTGGCCGCCGGAAGCCACCTCGTGGTGCTGGCACTCCACGGCAATGCCCAGGTCTTCCAGGGTCAGCATCATCTCCGTGCGGATGTCCTGGAACTTGTCCATGGGGGGCACCGGAAAATAGCCTTCCTTGTGGCGTGGCTTGTAACCGAGGTTCGGATTCTCGTCCCGCCCCGAGTTCCAGATGCCTTCTTCCGAATCGATCGAATAAAATGCCTCGTTTCTGGAAGAGTGAAACCGTATATCGTCAAAGATGAAAAATTCCGGCTCCGGCCCGATGTAAACCGTATCCCCGATGCCGGTCTGCTTCAGATAAGCCTCCGCCTTCTGCGCAATATGTCGCGGATCGCGTGAGTATGGCTCACGGGTAATGGGATCGACGATGTTGCCGATCATCACCAGGGTGGGCTCTTCGTAAAACGGATCGATTTTGGCTGTTGACGCATCCGGCACTACCAGCATGTCGCTGGCGTTGATGGGCTGCCATCCCCGCAGACTGGAACCGTCGAACCCGTATCCGTCTTCAAATGACGATTCCTCGACCTCGCTGACCGGGACCGTAAAATGCTGCCAGACCCCGGGAAAATCCATGAAGCGGATGTCCAGGACCCGAATCTGCTTCTCCTTTATCATCTCGAGGATATCTTTTGGTTGTAGCATGGTATTCTCCTTTTGTTATATTGTTTGATTTTGTCCGGTAAAACCGTTTGCATGCAACGGAAACTTTTCTGCCTGAAGGGCAAGGGGCGCCTCGCCGAGTCCGTACAGGGGGAGCCATGTTTTATATGCAGGGCGTTCCCCTTTGCCGGTCCCTTTTGCGTTTTGCTTCCATGTATCATGTTTGATAAATTTTCTAAATGGCATCTTTGTCCCTTTCCCCGGTTCGAACCCGTACAATCTGTTCCAGGGACATGACAAAGATTTTGCCGTCACCGATTTTCCCCGTGTTGGCGGCATTCCTTACGGTATCGATCACCTTTTCCGTAAGTTCCGTGGGAACAACGATCTCCAGCTTGATCTTGGGCATAAAGTCGACCAGGTACTCCGCCCCCCGGTATATTTCCTTGTGCCCCTTCTGCCGGCCGTACCCTTTGACCTCGGTGATCGTCATCCCCTGTATCCCGATATCGCTCAATGCCTGGCGGACGTCATCAAGCTTGAAGGGCTTGATGATCGCTTCTATCTTTTTCATTGTCTGCCTCCCTTTGGACTGTTATTTTTTAACAAAACCGGCCGATACAGCTGTTTTCAGCGCGGCGTGTCAGGGGCCGATCTCAAAGGCCCGCTCCCCGTGGATGGCGCTGTCCAGCCCCAGGATCTCATCGTCCTTTTCAACCCGGAGCCCGCCGGTGAGGATGCTGGTGATGCCGATCACGATAAGGGTTGCAACCGCGGCAAAGATGATGGTACCGATAATCGAAAGAATCTGAATCCAGAGCTGGCCGGGATTCCCGTAAAAAAGACCCGCAGCCCCCTCGGTTATGGCTGGATTGGCGAAGAGTCCCGTTGCAATCGCCCCCCACATACCGCATACGCCGTGCACGCCGAAAGCATCAAGCGAATCGTCGTAGCCCAGGCGATGCTTCAGCTTGGCCACGCTTATATAGCCGAGCATTCCCGCACCCAGGCCGATGGCAAGCGCCGCCGGCAGCCCCACGAAACCGGCAGCGGGGGTGATCCCCACCAGCCCCGCCACCACGCCCGAAGCCAGCCCCAGCACAGTCGGCTTTTTGTCGATTATCCATTCCGCGAACATCCAGGCCAGAGCCCCCATGGCCGCCGATGTATTGGTGACCATGAACGCCGATGCGGCGATCCCGTCCGCGGCAAGCTGGCTTCCGGCGTTGAACCCGAACCATCCGAACCAGAGCATCGCCGCCCCCAGCGCCGTCAGCGTGATACTGGAAGGAAACATCGCTTCTTTGCCGTACCCTTCCCGCCGCCCCAGCACCAGCGCCAGCACCAGGCCCGCCACGCCGGCATTGATATGCACCACGTTGCCGCCGGCAAAATCAAGGGCCCCCATTTCACCCATCCAACCGCCGCCCCATACCCAGTGGCACATGGGGCTGTACACAAAGGTCAGCCACAGCACCGCAAAAACGACCCACGAGGAAAATTTCATGCGGTCCACCGCCGACCCGAGGACAAGGGCCACGGTAATCCCGGCAAAGGTCATCTGGAACATGATGAACGTGTAGGTCGGTATGCTGCCGGTTACATCCCCCGGCCCGATGCCGTTTAAGAAGAGATACTGCAGCCCGCCGATCACCCCGCCGGTGTCCGGACCGAAAGCCAGTGTGTAGCCCCACATGACCCAGACGATGCTCCCCAGGCAATACGCCACAAAGGTCATGGCAAACGTGTTGAGAAGGTTCTTGTAGCGCGACATACCGCCGTAAAACAAGGCCAGGCCCGCCGGCGTCATGATCATGACAAGGGCGGTAGCCACGATCATCCAGGCGGTATCGCCCGTATCCAGACCGTCCCCGGCAATCGCCCGGGCCGCCGTACCCATCACCAGTAAAACCGCTGCAAAAAACAGCTTCAAACTTTTCCTGCCCATTTCTCCCCCTCCATCGGTTGCCTTCATTATTGAAATGGCCGAACCGGCGTTTCATCAGGATCCGGCAGCACGGCCAAAAGCCTGGACTCGATCTCCTCAGCCCGACGCCTGCCGACTTTGCGCCCCTGTGAATCCCTTACGTAAAACACGTCAACGACCTGATCGACCTTGGTTGCAATTTTTGCCACCCATATATCCATTCCGCACTGGGCGAGCACGTCCGTCACGCGGTACAAAAGCCCCGGAAAATCATAGGAAAAAACCTCAACAATGGTAAAAAAGCTGGAACTGTCGTTATCCACGACCACTTTGTTGGGGCGGAACGACACCTGGTCTTTTTTCACCGGTTTTTCGATTCTCACCACGGCTGCGAGATCCAGTTTCCTTGCCAGGACGGCGGCCAGGTTCTCTTCCGCCCGATGCCAGCGCTCCTCTTCGAAAATGAGGTCCGGCGGCGGGGTCACTGTGAACACGTCGAGGGCAATATTGTTCTTCCACGTAAACACCTGTACATTCAAAATATCGATGCCATTTAACGTAAAAACGCCCGATATGGCGGAAAAAAGGCCCGGGTGGTCCTTTGCGCAAACCACGACCTGCCGGGTACCGAAGGTTTCCCCTTTCTGTACATCCCATACAAAGGAGGCCTCCCCCAGCCGACTGTACAGACGGATATGGTTCGCAATATCCTCCGAATCCGTATACAGCAGGTATCTCGGGGTCAGGGTCGCCAGAACGGCTTCCACGTCCAACCCCGGGATGGTCAATTCCTTGCGGACAAAGGCCTTTTTCTTCTCTGCCTGCTTGACCGCCGCGGTGGAAGCCAGTTCCCCCTTTTCGAGGATTCGCAGAACCTTCAAAAACAGATCGCGGACCAGGGTGGCGGTCCAGTCGTTCCACGCTTTGGGACCCGTTGCCATGGAATCGGCAACCGTTATGAGATAAAGCATTTTCAGACGTTTGATGTCTTTGACCGTCCTGGCCATTCGGATAGCGGTCTCTTCGTCATAGATGTCCCTGCGGGTTGCCGTTTTTACAAGCAGCAGGTGATTTCTGATCAAAAAGCAGACCAGGTCGACCTCGCGCCGGGTATATCCGAACCTGTTGAGTACCGCTTCCGCCATTTCCGCCCCGGCCTCCGAGTGTCGACGGTCCGGCACGCCCTTGCCCACGTCGTGAAGCAGTGCGGCAAGCAGGAGCAAATGCTTTTTCTTAAGCGAGCGATAGATCCCGCCGCCAAGCTCATCGGCGGCGGCACCCGAACCTGTCTCCGAGAATTTTTTCAGCTTCTGAACCACCCGGATGGAATGACGGTCCATGGGAAAAAGATGGTAGGCGTCAAACTGGATGCGATCCACAATGCCCTTGAATTCAGGGATAAGCGCGGTCAGGAAGCCGGTCTCCAGCATCTGTTCGAGTACATTCACGGGTGTGGAAGCGGTCATCAGGATCTTTTCAAAAGATTTTTTTACCTCCGGGTTCCTTCGGAACGCATCATCCACAAGATGCAAAAATTCACGGACCAGGCGGGTTTCCAGCCCTATGACATGGAGGTGGGGGCCGGCACCTTCCATCCGGCCACAACACTGCGGTCGCTCGGGCCGAAGGCGTGGAACGCGGCCTATGTGCAGCCCTCGCGCCGCCCCACGGACGGGCGATACGGCGAGAATCCCAACCGTTTGCAGCACTATTACCAGTTCCAGACCATCCTGAAGCCGAGCCCGCCCGATATTCAGGATCTCTATCTCGAGAGCCTGCGCGCCATCGGCATCGATACCGATCTGCATGATGTGCGTTTCGTCGAGGATGACTGGGAGAGCCCGACGCTCGGCGCCTGGGGGCTCGGCTGGGAATGCTGGTGCGACGGGATGGAAGTCTCGCAATTCACCTATTTCCAGCAGGTGCTCGGCTTCGAATGTTCACCTGTTGCGGGCGAGCTCACCTACGGGCTGGAGCGGCTGGCCATGTATGTGCAGGGCGTCGAGAACGTCTACGACCTGAATTTCAATGGCGGCGAGGGTGAAAGCCGCGTCTCTTACGGCGACGTCTTCCTCCAGGCGGAGAAGGAATATTCGCGCTACAATTTCGAGCATGCCGATGTCGAGGCGCTGTTTCGCCATTTCCGCGACGCGGAAGAAGCCTGCCGCGCCATCCTCGCTGCGGGCGACAGGGGCGATCACCACGAGATGGTGCTGCCCGCCTATGATCAGTGCCTCAAGGC
>JAWOAV010000199.1:0-23488 GCA_046498365.1 Desulfosalsimonadaceae bacterium | reverse complement strand
AGACCCAGGCAAATACCCAGAAACGGCCGGTCGGCACGCAGGTAGGAAAGAAGAGCCTCCACGTACCCTTTTTCGCGCAGCACCGCCATCATGCGGCCGAAATTGCCCACCCCGGGAAAGACGAGTTTGTCCGCCGCCAGTATATCTTCGCCCGAATCCGCTATAAGGACGGTCTCCCCGAGCTTTTCTATGGCGTTGATTACGCTGCGCACATTTCCCGCACCGTAATCCAGTAATGTTATCATGCCTGTTCGATCCTCATAAATGAAAAAAAGTTTCCACCGGTCACGGCCTTTGGGTTTCTTCTTTCACCCGGTACTGCCGCAGGGTAATGCCCATTTCGACGCTTTTGAGCCAGTATTCTTCCACTTCATCGGGGGAAAGGTTCAATTGTCCGGCAAGATACTGCTTCATTCTCTCTATATCCACTTCCCCGCCGGTTTCAAAATCGGGTTTGGCCTCCTGCCACGCCTTCAGCACCAGCCGCTCCTCAATATCCAGAACAATATCGGTTGCCTTTACCTGCCAGTATTGGTGCTTCGTTTCCCCGGTCACGCCGCCGCCGTCCGGTGAATACTCCGCTATGGCGGTAAAATAGTCATGGCATCCGATGTCGGCAATGGGCGTTATGGCTACCTGGACATAATCCGCGCCGGTTTTTTGCTGCAGGTCGACCGCGGCGCGGATGGCGGTCTGGGCCCTTGCAGTAAAACTTTCCGCGTCCGAGGCAATGCACAACTCCTTCCGGATCCGGCCGTAGCCTGCGGAAAAATCCTCCTGCGCCACCACGAGGTATGGATAGGCTCGGGAAGTATCCGGGAGATGAGGGGATGCCTGCTCCGCAATTGTTTCCCCTCCCAAAACGGCAAGAAAAATCACTGCGAGACAAAGCGTAAAAAAATATCGTGTCAATGGATTTTCCTTTTCACATGAAAGCGTAATATGGATTTGACTAACCGATTTTACCCGTGAAATCAAGGAGGGTGTTTCCGGCCGCTCCGGTATGTTGACACGGTGCCTGTTTGGTGGCATAAATGAATCTCATTGCAAATCAACTGCCCAGGGAGAAACCGATGCCGGAAAGAGAAGCCCCTTCTCGACCCATATGGATGAAACCGGATGAAGCGGTCGTCCAGATCATCGATCAGCGAAAACTGCCGGGTGAATTGGCTGTTGTTGATCTTGAAAGCGTGGATGACGTGATATCGGCTATTTATGAGTTGATGGTCCGGGGGGCGCCGCTTATCGGAGTGACCGGGGCTTACGGCCTGTACATAGCGGCCGGAAACGCCCCGGAAGATTTTCCGTCCGACGACTATCTTGCCCGGGAAGCCATTCGCATCAAGGCGGCAAGGCCCACGGCCGTCAACCTGGCATGGGCTGTGGACCGTACCCTTGCCGTGATTCTTGAAGAAAAGACGGCCCGGGGGCGTGTGGCCGCCGCCAGGCGCGAGGCCGCGGCCATTGCCGAGGAGGAGGCGGAAAATTCCCGAAATATCGGCCAGCACGGGCTTGGGCTCATCCGGGAGATTTCCAGTAAAAAAGGGGGCGGGCCGGTCAATATTCTGACTCACTGCAATGCGGGGCGGCTGGCCTGTATTGAGCTCGGAACGGCGACGGCGCCGATTTATGCGGCACATCAAAAAGGCATCAATATCCATGTCTGGGTGGATGAAACCCGCCCGTTAAACCAGGGATCGCGTTTGACCGCCTGGGAGCTCGGCATGGAAGATGTTCCCCACACCGTGATTGCGGACAACACCGGCGGCCATCTCATGCAGCATGGCATGGTCGACATCGTTATTGTGGGATCCGACCGGTCCACCCTGACCGGGGATGTGGCCAACAAGATCGGCACGTACTTGAAAGCCCTTGCCGCCCGTGACAACGATGTGCCGTTTTACGTGGCGCTCCCCTCTTCGACCTTTGACCGGCAGATCCGGGACGGCGTTGCCGATATTCCCATTGAGCTCCGCGACCCCGATGAGGTGCGCTATATGCCCGGCGGTGAAAAAACAGACGGAAACCTTCTGGTCCCAAAGGGCTCGCCTGCCGCCAATTACGCATTTGACGTTACCCCGGCCCGCCTGGTGACCGGTTTCATCACGGAGCGCGGCGTCTGTCCGGCCGAGGAATCCGCCATCCGGCGACTCCTTGCGGAAAAATATTGACTTTTTGAAGACGGGAAGAGTAAACAGGCATCATGCTGACGGATCTTGAGAAAAAAGTGATTTCGATCATCCAGGGGGATATCCCCGTCACCCGGCGTCCGTACAGGGATATCGGGGAAAAGATCGGAGAGGATGAACAAACCGTCCTTGCGGTTTTGCGCTCCCTGTCCGAAAAAGGGCTTATCCGCCGCTACGGGGCCACCCTCAGGCATCAAAAATCAGGATTCACCGCAAATGTCATGGTGGCCTGGCAGGTGGATGAAGACCGCATCCACGAGGTGGGGCGCGAAATGGCCGAGCACGAGGCCATCTCCCACTGTTACCGCCGCAACCCGGATGAGAAATGGCCCTACAACCTGTATACCATGATCCATGCCCGCGACAGGAATTCCTGTCATGATATTGCCGAAGCGCTGGTCCAAAAAGAAGGCGTGCAGAATTACACCATGCTGTTTTCCGAAAAAGAGCTCAAAAAGACCTCCATGGTGTATTTTGAGGACGAGTTTGAGTAGAACCCATCTCAACATTGTCTTTCGGCCCAATATCTTTGTTGGCGTCTTATTTCAAATCCTCGAAATACTTGAGTATGTCTGCGGTTTGAAACAAGACGCCGCCGCGATCTTGAACCGAAATCCGAATGTTGAGATGGGTTCTATAACCTGTCTCAACATTGTCTTTCGGCCCGATCTCTTTGTTGATGACACGCACCCCCCGCCGCCGCGCAGCGCTCCGGGAAGCGCCCTTTGCGCGAAAATGAACGGATGATGACGGTCGATTCCCCCCATATTATTTGCATCAACCCGTGGATCCACGATTTTGCCGCCTATGATTTCTGGGCCAAGCCGCTGGGTTTGCTCTTTCTCGCCGCTGTTTTGCGTGCGCATGGGATGCGCGTTTCCTATGTGGACTGTCTCGACCGGTTTCACCCAAAGGCCGATCATCCGGGATATTCTGCAGACGGGCGGGGTCCGTACCGGAAAACGCCCATACCGGCGCCGGAACCCCTGGCGGATGTACCGGCAAGATTTTCCCGCTACGGCATCGATCCCCGGTGGCTGGCGGCGGATTTGGCTTCCGCGGGGAGGCCCGACCTGGTGCTGGTTACATCGCTCATGACGTACTGGTATACGGGTGTGGCCGAAACCATCGCCGCGGTAAAACGACTTTACCCGGATACGAAGGTATTACTGGGCGGGATCTATGCAACGCTGCTGCCGGAGCATGCCCTGGTGCATACCGGTGCCGACGAGGTGCTCCCGGGCCCTGCGGAAGCGACGATTTTCAGGGCCATTGAAAAATATACGGGTTTTTCGTGCCGGCCGGACTTCGACCCCGCCGACATGGGTGCCTTTCCGTATCCCGCCTTTGACCTGCAATCTGAAATTCCCTACGCCCCTCTTCTTACCGCTCGGGGATGCCCGAACCGCTGCGCCTATTGCGCATCCCATGTTCTTCAGCCAAGGCGGATGCGCCGCCTGCCGGAAAATGCGGCCGCGGAGATCGCGTATTGGAACGATCGCTTTGGCGTCCGCAATTTCGCATTTTACGACGACGCCCTGCTGGCGGACGCCGAAGACCATGCCATACCGCTTTTGGAGAGAATCGCCGCCATGAAAAAGGATCTGTCGTTTCATACCCCCAATGCCCTCCATGTGCGCCCCATGACGTCAAAAATCGCGGATTTGATGGTGAAGGCGGGGTTCGCAACCATCCGTCTGGGGCTGGAAAGAGCGGACGGGAAAAGCCGGGATATTGACGACAAGGTCCACCACGAGGAGTTTGTCCGCGCGGTCCGGTTGCTTCTGGAAGCGGGGTTTGATGAAAAGCAGATCGGGGCGTATCTGCTGGTGGGGCTCCCCGGACAGGACCTTTCATCGGTGGAGGCCTCCATCGATACGGTCAAAGCATGCGGCATCCGGCCGGTGCTGGCCTATTATACGCCGATTCCCCGTACCCGCATGTGGGAGGCGGCGTGCCGGGCCTCACGGTATGACCTTGCGGCGGAGCCTTTGTTTACCAATAATTCGCTGATGCCGTGCATGCCCGAATACGACCGTCCCCTGATCAACCGGTTAAAACAGCGGGCATCGGCGGCATAAACGATGCCCGGCGTATACAAATCTTTGTAGTGATGGAAGGGGTATGGGCACCGGCCACTGTGGGGTACTGGACGTTGTGGGCGGCGGCGGTGTTTTTTATGTATAGCGGGTGGGGTAGAAAATGCCGGGAGGGTGGTTTTTACCACAGAGGGCGCAGAGGAGACACAGAGATTCACAGAGAAAAGCAATGAAAAAAAGGGGGTACGCCCATTTACATTTCACCGCCAAGGAAGATATTGGGGCAAAAGATTTTTTTGAGATAGGTTGTAGGCATGATGATCAGGAGGACTTCGTAGGGGCACCCGCAAGGGGTGCCCCTACGGGTTCACATCCTGTGGGAATATGTATCGTGTCTGTACAAAATGCGAAAATGAGTAAAATGGACACCCGCAAGGGCGGCAAGACGGGGCTGCCCGACGGCGACATTGGGAGGGACTGGTGATATCTCTTGGCGAAGAGGAGTGAAGCATCCTGCATTGTTTTTGATTACAGGATGCTGCGCAACAAGCCATAGAGATATCCCGGGGCCTCACAGTTGCCAAGGGGAGTCACCGGTCTGCCGCACTTGCATGTGATCTTATCGGCCGAGAATCGCAAGCGCCTTTTCAACGGCATTTTCCGCCGTGAATCCGTATTTTTTCATCACCGTGCCGCCCGGTGCGGATGCACCGAACCGATTGACGCCGATCATGCCGCCGGCGATGCCCACGTAGCGCTCCCATCCCATGGTGATACCCGCTTCAATGGACAACCGTGCGGTGACGTCCGGTGGTAGCACGGACTTTTTGTAATCATCATCCATTTCCTCGAAAAGCTCCCAGGAGGGCATGCTCACGACGCGTGCGGCGATCCCCCTGTCTGCCAGCGTTTTCTGCGCCTCAAGGGCGATGTGGACTTCGGCCCCTGAGGCCAAAAGGATGATATCCGGCTTGCCCTTGGCATCGGAGAGCACGTACGCCCCCTTTTGGACACCGCCTGCCGGCGCAAGGGAACCCCGGTCGAGAACCGGCAGGCTCTGCCGGGAAAAAAGCAGGGCTGTGGGGCGGTTTTCAGAATATACGGCGATTTTCCAGGCCTCGGTTGTTTCGGTGGCATCGGCCGGCCGGATCACCAGCAGGTTCGGAATGGCGCGAAGCGACGCAAGGTGCTCCACCGGCTGGTGGGTGGGACCGTCTTCCCCGACAGCGAGGCTGTCGTGGGTGAACACGTAGATGGCCGGGACGCCCATCAGCGCGGATAGCCGCACGGCTGGCCGCATGTAGTCCGCAAATACCAGGAAGGTGCCGCAGAACGGGGTAAACCCCCCGTGGACGCAAAAACCGTTGACAATGGCGCCCATGGCGTGCTCCCGCACCCCGAAACGGATGTTCCGGCCCTCGGGCCGATCTTTCTGGAAATCGAAAGCGTCCTTGATGACCGTGTTGTTCGAAGGGGCGAGGTCGGCGGAGCCCCCGATCATGTCGGGCCGCTTTTTGGCCAGCGCGTTCAGCACGATGCCGGATGCCTTGCGGGTGGCCATGGGGCCGTCTTCGGGCTTGAAATCCGGCAGTTCCGCGTCCCAGTCTTTTGGCGGGTTTTTCCCGATCCGCGCCAGCAGCGTTTCCGCCAACTCCGGATACGCTTTTTTGTATGCATCCAATCGGTCATTCCAACTTTTTTCGTTTTTCTCCCCGTTTTTTGCCACCGACTGAAAATGTTCCAAAACAGCCTCAGGCACGCAGAAGCGTTCATCGACCGGGCAGCCGTAACTGGCTTTGGTCAGCCGGACCTCTTCTTCTCCCAGGGGGGCGCCGTGGGCGTCGGATTTTCCCTGCTTGTTGGGGCTGCCGTAGGCGATATGGGTGCGGATGACGATCAGAGAAGGTTTTTCGGTTTCTGCTTTTGCCGCGGAAATGGCATCGGATATGGCGTTCAGGTCGTTTCCATCGGAAACCGCCAGCACATGCCAGTTCTGGGCTTCGAAACGCCGGGCTACATTTTCGGTGAACGTGATGTCTGTGCTCCCCTCGATGGAGATGTCGTTGTCGTCGTAAAGGCAGATCAGTTTGGAAAGCCCTAAATGGCCGGCAAGGGATGCGGCTTCCGAAGAAATGCCTTCCATCAGATCGCCGTCGCCGCACATGACATAGGTATGGTGATCGATGATGTCGTGGCCGGTTCGGTTAAAAAATGCGGCCATCTGTCTTTCGGCCATGGCCATGCCAACGGCGGTTGCAATGCCTTGGCCAAGTGGTCCGGTGGTGGTTTCAACGCCGGGTGTGTGCTTGTATTCCGGGTGCCCCGGTGTCAGGCTGCCCCATTGCCGGAACTGCTTCAGGTCTTCTATGGTCAGGGGGTAGCCGGTGAGATACAGCAGTCCGTAAAGCATCATGGAGGCATGGCCGGCGGAAAGGACGAAGCGGTCCCGGTCGATCCAGCGATGGTTTTTGGGGTTGTGCTTCAGAAAACGGGTCCAGAGCGCGTACGCTGCCGGGGCCATCCCCATGGGTGCGCCGGGATGTCCGGAATTGGCTTTTTCAATGGCGTCAATGGAAAGGGTTCGGAGGGTGTTGACGGCAAGGGTTTCCATGTCGGAAATGTTTTCCGCAGGCAGGTCGGTTTTCATCGGTTCTCCTTATTGTATGCGTCGTACAGGATCATTTTCGTTTACAGGACGCAGGGCGGTTTTGCCTTCTATGATGCGCTGCCCCGGTATTCTTTCATCCGGCAGTATCCGGCTGCGGTGTTACAGCGCCCGTAAAAATTCCGGCTTCAATTGTACCTTCCCGGAAAGCGCTTCGTCGATCAGCCGCAGTGTTTTTTCCTTGTCCTCCGGCATCTTTGCCCGTATGGGCAGGTAATTGGATGCATGGTTGGCATGGAACAGGCCGTTTGTCATATGGGTGTGTTCGATCATCATCCGGAGTTCGCGCAGCATCTCCGTCGATCCGATCATTTCGAAGCGGCCGGCTTCCCAGTCATCGTGAAGTTCCGTACCGGGAATCAGCATCAGGGAAAGCGCGCCCACGTATTCGGGATCGATGGCAGAGAGCACGCGGCCGGTTTCCTTTGCATGGGCGGCGGACCGCTGCCGCCCGGCAACGCCAAGAAGAACGGTAATGGATAGCTGGATGCCCGCAGACCGGATCTTTTTCCCCATCTCGATCATGTGCGCGGCGGATGCGCCTTTTTTGATGTTCTTCAGCGTTTCATCATCGCCGGTTTCAAGCCCCATGTAGGCCAGCGTCAACCCCATCTCCCGGAGCTGTTCGAGCTCTGCAGCGCTTTTCATTTTAATGCCTTTGGTGTTGGCATAAACGCTGATACGCTCGATCCACGGAAGCTGCCGGTTGATTTCTTCCAGGATTGCAACCAGGCGTTTCTGGGGGACGATAAGGGCATCCCCGTCGCAAATGAAAAGCCGTCGGGCAAAGGTAAAGTGCTTCGCCGCATAAGCGATATCGCTCATGATCCGCTCATCCGGCTTGATCTTGAAGCGCTCTCCTTTATAGGTGCCGCAGAACGTGCACTTGTTGTGGGAGCAGCCTACGGTTACCTGGAGCAGAATACTGTTGGCCTCGCTCGGCGGGCGGATGACCATTCCTTCGTAATGCATGCTTGGGCCTCCAAGACGGTTGTCAGTTACCCGTTTTATATTTGACCGTTTTTTATCCAGTCTGCCGGGCAAATGCAACCTTTTTATTTTGCCTTCCCGTATCGTTGGGAAAGGCCTTTATGTATGGGATTTCTGCATTTTCTGCAGGTTATGGCTCACGATTACCGGGTACGGCGAAGGGTTGGCAATGTCCTTGTACGGCGCGTCCAGTTTTGCGAAGCATTGGGCAAAATATGTTCTGATATTTTCGAGGCCGGGCATTTCGGCCACGATTTTTCCTTTTTCCACAATGGTTTCGAGCATGGGGACCGCATTGTCAAAGGATTCTTCTTTGCCTCCGATGATATCCCCCGCGTACATGCCGTTGTCGCCGGTTTTCCGGAAGACCTGCTTTTCCCCGGCAAGGTATTCCTTCCCGGGGCTTTGCTTGGTGATGTCCCGTGCGCCGAAATGAACAAGCTTGTATACCATGTCAAGGTAGGGGGCGTCGGCAGAGACGCCCAGTTTCGTCCCTACGCCGAACGCGTCGATCGCCGCGTTCTGACCGATTACCCGGGCGATTTTGTATTCATCAAATCCGCTGCTGGCAAAAATTTTTGCATCGGCCAGCCCGGCGTCATCCAGGATCTTTCTCACGGTCTTGGACAGTGCGGCCATGTCCCCGCTGTCCAGCCGGACCCCAATGAGCGTCTCCCCTCTTTTTTTCATTTCAACGCCGATTCTTGCCGCATTTTTAGCCCCTTCGATCGTATCGTGCGTGTCGATGAGCAGTACGGTTGTATCCGGGTAGTTTTTTGCAAATGCCGCAAAAGCGTCGTATTCGTTTTCATAGATGCTCACAAAGGAATGCGCCATGGTACCGGATACCGGAATCCCGTAGCGTTTTCCGGCCAATACGTTGCTGGTAGCGCCAAATCCGGCGATATAGGAGCTTCTGGCCACCTTGAGCCCGGCGTCGGCCCCCTGGTTCCGACGAAGGGAAAAGTCGACGATGTCCCTTCCCGCAGCCGCATGAACGCACCGGGCGGCCTTGGTGGCGATAAGGCTTGAAAATCCGATGGTGTTGATCAAAAATGTCTCCAGCAGCTGGGATTCGATAATGGGGGCGGTGACTTCCATGACCGGTTCGTCCGCGAAAAACAATGCGCCTTCGGGCATGCTCCGAACGGTGCCGGTAAACCGGAAAGCAGAGAGGTACTCCAGAAAATCGCCTGTGAACAGGCCGGTTTTTTTCAGGTAGGCCAGATCGTCGTCTGAAAAGGTGTAATCCCGTATTTCGGCCAGCGCTTCTTCCAGGCCGGCGCAGACATAATAGCTGCGATTTTTCGGATACCCCCGGACAAACAGGGAAAACGCAGCTTCATCGCGAATGTTTTCCGTAAAATAGCATTGGGCCATTGTCAGTTCATACAGGTCTGTAAATAACGGCCCGGTTTTGCGCCATTGTTTCATGATTCCCCCTGTTTTTCCAAGGTGGTGCAATGACATTTTTCAGGCGTATGCCGCTCAGCTTTTTAGTTGGCTGTCAGGGTTGAAAAGCCCCATTAATTGACATACCCTTGATTATTATTTATTACTGAAACAATTTTGACGGCTTTGTAAAAAGTCCTATATCTGCGTTGCACGCAATCTTTGAAGAATCTCATGTACGGATACGTACTATCCATTCATCAAAAATTGCACGCGCCTTGATCTTGAACTTTTTACGACGCCATCAGTTTTGTTTCCTTATTCCCGGAAAAGGGAAAAATATATTTACTTATTGTAAGGACAAGTCAATGGAAGATGCAAACGAAAAAACAGCCAAAGCCGCCCCTGAATCCCCGGATATCATTACCACATCCATGCTTGAGCCCATTTCGTATGAGTGGGGGCGTAAAATTGAGGTGGTTATATCCCAACCGGAATATACCTCCGTGTGCCCCAGGACCGGTCTGCCCGACTTCGGCTGCATTACCATACAATATACGCCCGGACGCCATATTATCGAACTCAAATCCCTTAAATACTACCTGCTGCAGTATCGAAACGTCGGGATTTTCTATGAAAACGCCGTCAACCGGATACTGGAGGATCTCGCGGCCGTACTCCGGCCCGCGGAGATGACCGTTACGGGAGCGTTTACGGCCAGGGGCGGGATTGCCACCACCGTAAGGGCCCATTATCGGGAAGAAGAATAGCGGCGGTATGCCGGATTTGGGCGCCCAATGTAGAATGCGGGAGGGGTGCCGAAGTCGGGGCCGGAACTCGGGGAGCGCCGCCCTTTATCAAATAGAACGAGCGCTCGTTTTTTCATTGACAGTTTCCGTTGATGCGGGTAACAATACGGACAAACCGGATATCTATGACCGCAATTGCAAAGGAGTTTTTTCATCAGATGACGGAAACGGCAAAAAATCAGGCAGGGGAGATCTGTTTCGATACCTTCAAACAAATGGCACTGCTTTCCATGGAAGACATCTGTCGCGAGATTTTCCGGGAAAATCAGGAGTCCATAAAAATCAAGAAGGAGCCCGTTGCCGTCCGGAACCTGGTCAATATCTTTTATACCACCCTTACGCTGTCCAATGAAAAAGGCTTTCATACCATGAGCCTGCGGGATTTAAGCAGTGCGTCGGGGCTGAGCATGGGGGCGCTGTATTCGTATTTTTCCAGCAAGGACGAGCTGCTGGAAATGATTCAAAAACAGGGGCGCCGAATCGTCGGAAAAATGCTGTTCGATCACTTGGATGCCGGGGCTTCCCCCCGGGAAAAAATGCGCACCCTCATCCGGGTTCACCTGTATCTGACCGAGGTGATGCAGCCGTGGTTTTATTTTGCCTACATGGAAACCAAAAACCTGGACAAAACCCAGCGGAAAAGGTCCATCGAAAGCGAGCTTTTTACAGAACAGGTCTTTCATGACATCCTGCTTGAAGGGCAGAAGTGCGGCGCGTATAAAGTAATCGATGCAACACTGACGGCCGGCGCCATCAAGGCGTTGCTCCAGGACTGGTATGTCAAGCGCTGGAAATATTCGCGGCGCCGGATCTCTGTGGAAGCCTATGCCGAATTTATGATTTCTTTTGTTGAATCGGCGATCCTGGCGGAAACGCCTGCAGCCTGAAAGGAGCGGTTACAATGAGCGTTATGGATCAACCCACGGATATACGGGACGGGGAATCGCTGGACGCCGCCGCCGTTACGTCCTTTTTGGAAAAAAATATCCCCGGTGTTTCCGGTGCCGTTGAAATCAAACAGTTTCCTTCCGGATTTTCCAACCTGACGTACCTGATCCGGGCGGGCGGCCGGGAAATGGTCCTTCGGAGGCCGCCGTTCGGCAAAAAAGCGGCCACGGCCCATGATATGGGCCGGGAATACCGGATTCTCAGCGCCCTTCATCCGGTGTTTCCGTATTGCCCCCGTCCCCTTGCCTATACCGAGGACGAGTCCATCATCGGCGCCCCCTTTTATGTTATGGAGCGGATCAACGGAATTATCCTGAGAAGAAAGCTCCCCGACGGTCTGGTGCTCTCCCCTGCGGAGGCAACGGCCTTGTGCAGGAACATGGTCGATCTTCACTGCCGGCTTCACGCACTGGATTACAAGGCCATCGGGCTTGAAAATTTCGGAAAGCCGGAAGGGTATGTCAACCGGCAGGTCAATGGCTGGGCCCGGCGTTTCAGGGACGCCAAAACACCGGATGTGCCGGATTTTGAAGCCGTCATTTCCTGGCTTTCGGAAAACCAGCCGGCGGATGCGCCTTCCGGATGCATTATCCATAATGACTACAAGTTTGACAACCTGGTGCTCGATCCCGCCAATCCCCTTGACATCATCGGTATTCTCGACTGGGAGATGACGACCCTGGGGGATCCGCTGATGGATCTCGGCTGCTCCCTGGCATACTGGGTCAACCGGGACGATCCGGATGAAATGCAATTGCTGGTAATGCAGCCCACCCACCTGGAAGGGATGATGACCCGGGCACAGATCGTGGCGCTCTACAGCGAAATCTCCGGGCGGGATATTCACAACATGGATTTTTACTACGCATTCGGGATTTTTCGCCTGGCTGTCATCGCCCAGCAGATTTATTACCGGTACTATCACGGCCAGACAAAAGACGAGCGTTTTGCAAAACTGGGCTTCGGCGTGGCGATGTTTGAAAAGGCGGCAAAGCGGGTAATGGCCGGCGCGGGGATTTAGCCGGCAGGGTTACCCGACTTTTTTCATCCCCGCTTTTTCTTCCGTCTCCGGTTTTGCCTTTTCAAAATAATCAATAACGAGCGTTTTGGCCTGGCTACGGGTTTCGATCCGTTTGATCTCTTCTCGAAAGCGTGCGGCGTGCGGCATTCCTTTGACCAGCCATCCCAGCCGGCTTCGCATCTTTTTTGCGGCGCGCGCCTCTCCGTAGGTGTTCACCGCATCGTCGATATAGCGCAAAAGAACGTGCAAACGGTCTTCGACGCGCACCTCCGGCACCGGGCGGTTTTCGAGGATCGCCGCTGTCTGCTGAAAAATCCAGGGGTTGGAAACAGCGGCCCTCCCGATCATCACGGCGTCGCAGCCCGTTTGTCCAATCATGTCAACGGCATCCCCTGCAGAAACGACATCCCCGTTGCCGATCACCGGTATGGCCACCGCTTTTTTGACGGCTGCGATCACGGACCAGTCCGCGTTTCCCCGGAAAAGCTGGCCTACGGTCCGCGGATGGACGGCAACCGCATCCACGCCGCAATCTTCGGAAATGCGGGCCAACGCCACCGCGTCCTCCCCGGAGGCATCCCATCCGCTCCGCATCTTGATGGTAAGGGGAATGGCGATCGCGTTCCGAACGGCGTCAAAGATGGCCTTTGCAGCGGACAGGTCTTTCATGAGGGCAGCGCCGTAGCCGTTTTTCAGAATTTTCCGCACCGAGCAGCCGAAATTGATATCCACGATGTCCGCACCGGCGCCTGCCGCCATGGCGGCCGCATCCGCCATGATGGCGGGGTCTTTCCCGAAGATCTGGATCGATACCGGCTTTTCGGACTCGGTCACGGTCAGATAGGCAAGGGTTTTTTCCTGGCCGTAGATCATGCCGTTGGCGCTGATCATCTCCGAACAGACCAGGGCGCACCCGTTTTCCCGCGCCATTCGCCGGAACGGCACGTCGGTGATCCCGGCCATGGGGGCCAGGACGGTCGGGTTTTCGAGGCGTATCCCGCCGATTTGGCACTTTCGGGTCATGTCGGTTGATTGATCCAATGCTTTATTCCCTGTTTCCCGCCTGCTGGGGATGCGCCACGTTTTCTTGCGGTTTTGCGGGGCCGGCCTGATTTCGCCCGTTGGTGTTGGCATAGCAATAAAGGCAATTGTGCAAACACGGGTGTGCGTCGTAGCAGCCGATATCCCTCGAAGCCGTGCATTTGCACCCCTTGTCCCGGCGCTGGCCGGAATCTCCGGCAAGGGAGATCTCTTTTTCAAAGCGTTGCTCCAGGTAGTGGCCTGAAATACAGCCGCCGGCCTTGACGTTGCAATCGCCGGGCAAGCCGTCTGTAAGCTCGTTTTCACAGCATGTATACAATGAAATATGCATCGGTTCAAGGAGATCTGCCATTTTCCGGATCACCCGGATTTTTTTTTCCATGGGCGGATCGACAAATGAAAACCCGGGGATGGCTTTTACCCGGCGCGCCACTTTTGCATAGATATCCACAAAGCTGGTGATGCAACGCTTTACGCCCATATGCGCCATCTGCTGGGCGATCCACGGAAAATCCGCCAAGTTGTTTTGGACGGGGCCGCTGTTGTATTGATAAAAGCAGATCGGGTCGAAGCGCCACCACACGGATCGGGGGCCATGCTGATCCGCCAGTTGTTCCGCCTGCGCGATCCGTGTGGCAAGGGAGGGAAGATTCGGTTCCAGTACCGTTGATGCGGAATTGACGGTGAAGAGGAAGAACTGTTCATACCCCATGCGGGCAAGCGCCGTGCCGTAGCCGCCCTCCAGAAAGCGGCCGAAATCCTTGGACCAGAAAACAATGCAGCCAACCGCTTCCGGGCCGGCCGGAACCAGTGAAACCCGGCCGTTGAAAGGATTTTTTACGTGAAAGCCGCCGCGCGCGATCCCGTCCATGAACGGGTCCATGTAAAACGCCGGGATGTCGGTCCGCCGGGAGGCGGAAATGACGATTTTCTTTGCCATGAGGAGACGGGAAGAATTATTCTTTGTCCGGTTTGCGGGGGGCAAAGGAGATCACGGTGGCTTTGCCGGGCTCCCCGGTTTGGTCCGGCCCGCTTTCCGGTATTTTTTCGTCTTTTGGTGCCGACACTTTTTCAAGGCGCATCCGCTTCCCCCCCATGGTGAATTCATCCCCGCTGATATAGGCGTCCCGCAGCGTCCAGGTGACCGTCTGCACCGGCACCTGGAGGACCAGGAGCGTTACATGATACCAATCCTTCTTGTGGTCCGGATTGATATCTTCGATCCGGGCGAAGAAAAGCGGCTTCTCTTCGAGGTATACAAGTACGAGGTCGTTTATGGTGGCCATCAATCAGAAATTCCCGGTTTGATTTTCGTCCGGAGCCAGCTCCGGACGGTATTTTTTTCGAGATTCTGCCGGTCCAGCGCATCGATTTCCCGGTTCAGTTGCTCCGGGTCGGCAAACCAGCTCTGCCGCTTGACAAGGGGCTCTTTCGGGTCAAGCTGCTTGACCACGCGGGCCGGGTTTCCGCCGGCGATGACGTTCGGGGGGACGTCCCGGACGACGACTGAACCGGCCCCGACGATGCTGTTTTCCCCGATTGTAACCCCTTTGCAGACGGTAACCCTGTCCCCGAGCCACACGTTGTCCCGGATATGGACGGGGGCGGTATGCCCGATGGTGGTGACCCGGTCATACGTGCCGTGCCAGTCGGAATCCGTAATGAACGTGGCGCCGGCCAGCATGCAGTTGTCTTCTATGACGATTTCGTGGGCCGAACTGATCCGGACGCCGGGGCAAATCAGGCAGTAATTGCCGATGGCGATCCTGCCCCTGCCTTCTTCCTGTGGCCATACGGTCAGGCGGACCTTGTTGTCGGACGTGGTCAGGATATTGGCATAATCGCCGATCGTGATACGGCTGCCGAAAATTTCAATATTCCAGGGGTGGATAAAAAGATGCCCTTTGCCCAGCGCGTCGAATTGCGGGCGGATGTAGTAGTGGGTGTAAAGCGCCTGGAATTTCATGAAAGCGCTTTTTATAAAATAGGGTCTATGGTCTCTTCTCAAGGGGAAAGCCTGCTTCTGTCATTCCGGCGATGCCGACGCCCGGGGGTTACATCAGAATCCCGGATTCATCCCAGTATTCATGGCTGAAAAGCCCGCTTGCGGGGGTCAGGTTGTACAGTGCGTCCGCCGCCATGATGACGACGCCGTTGGTCCATGTAATCTTGTCTTCCGGCCAGATCACCATATCCGGGTACGTGAATCCGCACCAGTAGGAGCCGTCGTCAAATTTGCGGTCCAGCAGCCAGTTGAAAACGATCTCCCCAACTTTCCGGTTGCCTGCGGCGGCAAGGGCGATGACCAGTTCGGAGGTTTCCGCGATGGTCACCCACGGCCGGTTGGAAACGCAAAGAGCGCCCATCCCCTCCACGATGAATTTTTTCCAGTGCTGGTCGATGCGCTTTCTCGCATCCTCTCCGGTAAGGGCGCCGGATAAAACCGGGTAAAACCAGTCCATGGAATAGTGGGACTTGGCGATATTGAACAGGTGATATCCGTGCTTGATCGCTTTTTTGAGCTTCCGTGCGGCGGCTTCCCAGTCGGGCCGGTTGGTGCCGACCTGTTTTGCAATGGCAAGGGCGCATTTCATGCTCATAAAAATCGAACTGGATCCGGTCAAAAGCGCCATGGGATCCACTTTCAGATCCGGGCTTTTGGCCCAGTAGATTTCTCCGGTCGGCGCCTGGAGGCGGACAGCGAAATTAATGGCTTTTTCCACAACCGGCCACATAGCTTCAAGAAATCCGGCGTTTCCCGTGAGAAGAAAGTGGTGGAAAACGCCCACGGCGATATAGGTGGACATATTGGTGTCGCGCGTCCGGTCGATGGGGTCGCCATCCTGGTAGGCCGCATACCAGCTTCCATCTTCCAGCTGATGATCCGCAAGCCATTGGTAGGCTTTTTCAGCGGCCTCCACGTGCCCGGCAATGGCGAGTCCCATTGCCGCTTCCACGTGGTCCCATGGATCGGTTTTCCCCCCGATGCTCCAGGGGATTTCACCGTTTTCCTTTTGTGTGAGCAAAATTACCGCGGCGATCGCATCGATATCGATTTCAAGCGGCTGCTTTTTCCGTAGCACCTCCCGTTCCATGGGCTATCCCTTCTTCCTGCGGCAGATCATCATCACTTGTGACGGCTTCGTAAAAAGCCCAATATCTGCGTTGCGCACAATTTTTGAAGAATCTCATGTACGGCTAAGTACGCTCAATTCTTTAAAAATTGCACGCGCCTTGATCTTGAGCTTTTACCTTTGCCGTCCAAAATCGACTTTTTCCGGGCGCATCAATTGTCATTGTTAATTTTTGACAAAGTCGTCTGCCCGAGACTTTTGACGCATTCATCATTTCTCCCCAATGCACCCTTTTGCGCGGATATTGCGCCGGCAAAAGGGTCGCCCGCTTTTTGCCGGATGTACGGGGGGTGTCTGTGGTAAAAAAAACATATGCCAGAAAATAGCAATAGAAGCAAGACAGAAAAACGGTTTCCGGTTTTCTCTGTTACCGCACGTGGGGCATCAATGCCCATTGTATGGCCCACAGCCCAGAATCTTCGAGTTTGTCAACGCAGACAATGCCGCCATTCTGGAATTTAAAAACCGTGTAATCCGTGGAACCGGTTGTCAGGTAAGCAACCATGCGTTCCATGAAGGGCAAATGACCGACCAGCATCTGGTTGGCGCCGGGATTGGCCGCCGCTGCCTTGCCGACGACATCATCCAGCGGTTTGAGGCCTTCTGTGGCGGAAACGGTAGAAACGCCGAGTGTTTCGGCAAAGATTTCCGCTGTCTGCGCGGCGCGTTTTTTTCCGCTGTGTTCAATGCTTCCCACGATCACATTGTAGTCGGCGGCCGTTTTGGCGATACGCGCTACTTCCCGGAGGCCTTCTTCGGAGAGCCCTTGGTCCGGATCAATTTCCTTTGACAGGTTTTTTCCGTGTTGAACCAGGTAAAGTGCCATGGCATACCTCTGTTCGGTTGTAGGTTGTAGGTTGTAAGTTGCAGGTGCTTTCTCCATTTGTCTTTTTCTGCGTAAGCCATTATTATACAATCCGTTTGGTGTTTTTACAAACAGGGAAATTTGACGGCTTTGTAAAAAGTCCAATATCTGCGTTGCGCACAATTTTTGAAGAATCTCACGTACGGCTAAGTACTATCGATTCTTCAAAAATTGCACGCGCCTTGATCTTGAACATTTTACAAAGCCGTCTGTAAACGACCCGGTTGGGAGAGTCGGTGCAGGAGCATGGCAATGTATCTGGCGCGAACGTATTTGAAAACAGGGATCCACTATTATATCCGGGAAAGTTATTTTGACGGGAAGAGCATAAAAAGCCGGGATATATGCCATCTTGGGACCCATCCGGAACGGTTTGTCATCTATCCGGACGACGGCGTGGCATTTTATTTCGACCCGGGGCTTATTGAGGCCATTGAAAAGGCGGGCGCCCGTCCGGATACGGAGGTCCTGGAAAAAATTTTTTGGCCGTTCCTTCAACCGGAAACCCGTCGTGTTATTGACCTGTTTTCCCGGCCGGCTCCCGGCCGGCGGCAGTCCCTGGCGAAACAGAAAAAACGGTGTGAAACAGCTTCGTTTCACATATTCGACCAGCGGCGCATGCACTACTTGCGCTTCGGTGAACTGGATATGCGCGGCATCGGCAGGACACCCCAAAAAATTTTCCGGAAACTGCTCGATAAATCCCGTGATGAAATTGAGCAGCAGTTCATGGAAATGGAAAAGGTTTTGGAAAAACGGGAAAAAAAGAATTACGTGTACGCGGCATTCAACGTGGCGGGGCATTTTGAAAGCGAGATTTCCCGAAAGTTTCCCCAAGCCCTTGACCAGGAAACCGTCGACCGGAGTTTTCTGGAAGAGCTCTGCCGAATCAATGAGGATGCCTCTTTTTGGGGAGACATTGGCGTTTCGGACAGCCTCAACGAGTACCTTCTGCGCTATGTATTCTGGTTTTTCGATACCGGATTTGAGGGGAGTGTATACCTCGAAGACCTGATGTGGCAGTTTACACGGCGTCATCACGGCTTCCGTCAGCCGCGCAGGCAAAATGCCATGCACATAGACGAAGCGTTGTCCGTAATGGGAATAACCGGTGCTGATCTGTCGCAAATGTCCGTAAAATCGCTGACCAAAAAGTACAGGGAGAGGGCGCATCGCTGTCACCCGGACAAGGGCGGGAATCATGAACAATTCATACGGCTCAACCGCGCTTTCCGGGACCTGGTTAAAAAGGTGGGGAAAAAGCCGTAGGCAGTATAGGCGCTTCACACACAAAAAATATCAAATTTTTGTTGTCAACCGCACCGATGATTTCGTAAAAGAAAACCGACGTCATTATTACAAAATTCAAGGAGCTATTACAGAATACGAAGGAGCGGTTATGCCCAAGCGAGAAGACATCCACAAGGTTATGATCATCGGGTCGGGCCCCATTATCATCGGCCAGGCCTGTGAATTTGATTATTCCGGGACCCAGGCGTGCAAGGCCCTCCGCGCCCTTGGCTACGAGATCGTGCTGGTGAATTCCAACCCCGCCACCATTATGACCGATCCGGAAATGGCCGATATAACGTATATTGAACCGTTAAACGCGCAGACACTGGAGCGGATTATCGAAAAGGAGCGGCCGGATGCGCTGCTGCCCAACCTGGGCGGGCAGACGGCGCTGAATCTTTCCTCCGCACTGAACAACAGCGGCGTGCTGGACCGCTTCGACGTCACGCTTATCGGCGTCAATGCCGGGGCCATCGAGCGGGGGGAAGACCGTACCATTTTCAAGCAGACCATGGACAAAATCGGCGTGGAAATGCCCCGCAGCAGGGCGGTTACTACCGTAGAGGACGCGGAAGCCGTGGCCGCGGAACTGGGCTATCCGGTCGTGATCCGGCCGGCGTACACCATGGGGGGTACGGGGGGCGGCATGGTCTACAATGTGGAGGAGCTGAAAAACGTTGCGTCCCGGGGCCTGGCTGCGAGCATTATCAACCAGGTCCTGGTCGAGGAGTCCGTGCTGGGATGGGAGGAGCTCGAGCTGGAAGTGGTCCGGGATTCAAAAAATCAGCTCATCACCATATGTTTTATCGAAAATGTGGATCCCATGGGTGTCCACACGGGGGATTCCTTTTGTACGGCCCCCATGCTGACCATTGACGAAGCCCTGCAGAAAAAACTACAAAAGATATCGTATGCCATCGTGGAGGCCATCGAGGTCATCGGCGGCACGAACATCCAGCTTGCCCATGATCCGGAAACCGGGCGTGTGGTGGTCATCGAGATCAACCCGCGTACATCGCGGTCGTCTGCTCTGGCATCCAAGGCAACGGGATTTCCCATCGCCCTGATCTCGGCGATGCTCGCCGGCGGCATGACCCTGGATGAAATTCCCTATTGGCGGGACGGGACCCTGGACCAATATACGCCGTCAGGCGACTACGTGGTCGTCAAGTTTCCCCGGTGGGCGTTTGAGAAATTCGACGGTGTGGAAGACAAGCTGGGCACCCAGATGCGGGCCGTAGGGGAGGTCATGAGCATCGGGAAAACCTACAAGGAGGCGTTTCAGAAAGCCATCCGCTCCCTGGAGATCAACCGGTACGGGCTCGGATTTGCCATGGACTTCCACAAAAAGAGTCTTGAAGAGCTATACGATTTGGCCGCCACGGCGACCAGCGAGCGCCAGTTCATCCTCTACGAAGCCCTGCGCAAGGGGGCGGATGTCGAGCGCCTCTATGAAATCACCCGCATCAAGCGGTGGTTCCTTATGCAGATGAAAGAGATGGTCGACCTGGAGGAGGAAATCCTGAAATACAAAGGGCAGATCCCGCCGGACGACCTGCTATCCCGGGCCAAAAAAGACGGGTTTGCCGACGGGTACCTGGCAAGGCTGCTCAGCGTGGAAGAGGCGGATATCCGGGAGAGGCGCAAAGCCATTGGCGTTGTTGAAACATGGAATGCCGTGCCGGTCTCCGGCGTTAAGGATGCGGCGTATTATTATTCCACGTACAGCGGTGCAAAAGACGAAGTGCCGGTCTCCGACCGGAAGAAAATCATGGTCCTGGGGGGCGGGCCCAACCGGATCGGGCAGGGGATTGAATTTGACTACTGCTGCGTTCACGCGGCGTTCGCCATCCGGGAGGCAGGATTCGAGTCCATCATGGTCAACTGCAACCCGGAGACGGTCTCTACGGATTACGACACGTCGGACAAGCTGTATTTCGAACCCCTGACGGTCGAAGACGTTTTGTCCATATACGAAAAGGAAAAGCCTGAAGGGGTCATCGTCCAGTTCGGCGGGCAGACGCCTTTGAATATTGCAGGCGAGCTCGAAGCGGCCGGCGTGAAGATCCTGGGCACCTCCCCGGAAACCATCGACCTGGCAGAGGACCGGGACCGTTTCAATAAAATTGTCCGGAAACTGGGGATTCCCCAGCCGGAATCCGGCATGGCCCACTCTTTTGAAGAAGCCCTGGTCATTGCAAAGCAGATCGGCTATCCGTTGATTGTACGCCCCTCCTATGTGCTGGGCGGCCGTGCCATGGAAATCGTCATGGATGAGTCCATGCTGCAGCGCTACCTGGCGGCGGCCGTGGATATCTCTCCGCAGCGCCCCATACTGATCGACCGCTACCTGGAATCGGCCATCGAGGCCGAGGCCGATGCCATTGCGGACGGCACGGATGCGTTTGTGCCCGCCGTTATGGAGCATATCGAGTTTGCCGGCGTTCACTCCGGGGATTCCGCCTGCGTGATACCCCCCGTGAGCATCCCCCCGAAGCACGTGGACACCATCATCGAGTACACGCGCAAAATCGCCGTTGAATTCGGGGTGGTGGGGCTCATGAACATCCAGTACGCCATTGCCGACGATATGGTCTATATCCTGGAGGCCAACCCCCGCGCATCGCGCACGGTCCCCATCGTCTCCAAGGTGTGCGGCTTCGCCATGGCGCGGATCGCGACGAAGATCATGCTGGGGGAAAAACTGTCGGACTTTGCCCTTGAACGAACCATCATTCCCCATTACGGCGTCAAGGAAGCGGTGTTCCCCTTTAACATGTTCCCGGAAGTCGATCCGCTGCTTGGTCCGGAGATGCGCTCCACCGGCGAAGTCCTGGGGCTTGCGGATTCCTTCGGCATGGCGTTTTACAAGGCCCAGGAGGCCACCCAGACCTCTTTGCCCATCGAGGGGAGCGTGCTCATCACGGTCGCCGACAAGGACAAGCCAAGCGTGGTGCTTCCGGCAAGGCTTTTTTCGGATTTGGGATTTACAATATACACCACCAGCGGCACGAAGGCGTTTTTGGAAAAACACGGCATCGCATCGGAGATATTAAAAAAGCTCGGACACGGCAGGCCCGATATTGTCGATGCCATCAAGAACCGGGAGGTGAACCTGGTCATCAACACGCCCAGCGGCAAAGACAGCCAGGAAGATGACTCCTACATCCGGAAGACCGCCATCCGGTTCAAGGTCCCCTATATTACGACCATCGCGGCAGCGATAGCGACGGCCAACGGCATCCGGGCGCGCAGGGAAGGCCAGCCGGAAGTAAAGGCGCTGCAGTTGTATCACAGGGATATGTAGCACAATACGATAAACGATGAATAAGCGCCGGGAGACCGCCCTGTTTTTAAGGCGCGCCTCCCGGCGTTGCTTTTTTTGTGTTGCATCGGCTGTTTTTTACGGAGAAATACAAAACGCAATGGCTTTCATGCGCTGTCCGGCCTTTGTCCGGAAACGATGGAAGCGTATTGCACTGTGCGCCGTCAGCCGGTGTTCGGGCGGTAATGTGTCATATCTGGCACGCTTTTATCCGATCGGTAATTTTTTTAAACACGTCCGTTAAGCGAAGAATCCCCACGATTTCACTTCCCCGGGTCACCAGGAGGGACTGGTGGCGTCCAAGCAAAAGTTGGAGGACCGCTTCATTGAGCGATGCCTTTTCGGAAACATACTCCCCGCTGGTAGGCGTGTACATGATGTTTTTAACCTTGATGTCGGCCGCTTTGCGGCAGATGTCCTCCAGGGGTTTTTTCAAAAGACCGAAATCATCGATCAGTTTTCGAATATCTTCCTGCTTTATCCCGAACTGGTCCAACTCGGAGATGTCACCGGTGCTTTGATATTTTGGCTCAAGCGCATTCAATACATCGAGTTGGCTGAGCTTTCCGACGATCTTTTTGTTTTTGTCATAAACAAGAACCGCCCTGTGCTTGTAACGGGTCTTGTCAAAATGACCCTGGGCTTCTTCCAGCGCCAGGACCGCTTCCGCCAGGGTGGCATCTTCTGATACCGTTGCATAATCCTCGAGCGGGATCATTATGTCCTTGACTTTAATCGACTCCATTTTCAAACCTCCATACCGTTTGGCCGTTATTGATGATGACAACTATGATGAATTCGTAAAAAGTCGTTTTCAGGCGGCTTTGTAAAATGATCAAGATCAAGGCGCGTGCAATTTTTGAAGAATCGATAGTACTTCGCCGTACGTGAGATTCTTCAAAAATTGTGCGCAACGCAGATATTGGACTTTTTACGAAGCCGTCAACTATGGCAGAATGTCAATTGTCGGGTACAGCCCCATGCGCTCCCCTTCCGGATACGGCTGAATGATATTGTAGGACATTTTTTGGCTCTGCTGGGCGTGCCCCTTGTTATCCGTGCCGTCAAAATAGGCCCCGTTGGCCTCCAAAATATGATCGATCCGGTGTTTGAACGCATCGGCAAATATCCGTCCGCTTCCCGCAAAATTCATCCCGCCGCGCGAGAACGCACCATTTACCTGCGAAAGCGCAGCCAGGGAAATGCTGTTTTCTTCGACGTCTTTCTGGTTCCGGATAAATCCCCATACAACACTGGACGGTTCAATGGCAACGGGTTCTGAAAGGTCGATGATGGTATGGGGCATGATAATGCTGTTTTCGCCGATTTTCAGGGGGAATGCGTTTGTGCCCCGGAGAAAAGCGTTAAACCCTGCAAACACATTTTCCCCCAGATGGGCGTTGATGATTTTGGCCCCGTGTGCGGTTACATTGTATCCGGAAAGCCTGGAATTGATGATAAAGCAGTTTTCCTGGGCATTCGCGCCCTTTCCCATCCAGGAGTTTTCAATATAGGCCCGCTGCGATATCAGCACGTTGTCGTGTATTTTGGTCTTCGGCCTCACAACGGCATACCGGCTGAGCGACGCGGAAGCCGGAACCGTGTCGACGCTTTCGAGATTGATCACGTCGAAGATGCGCTGGAAATCCTCCTTGCGTTCTTCCACAAAATCCATGAAAAAGCCCTGCGGCACGGAACCCGGTTCAAACCGGATATATTCTTTCAGTATTTCGGGATCATGACGAAAGTGAAATTCGAAAGCGTCTTTTGCAGATAT
>JAWOAV010000101.1:0-24146 GCA_046498365.1 Desulfosalsimonadaceae bacterium | reverse complement strand
TCCGCAACCAGGGCGACAACCTCGCGTGGGACGAGATCCTCATGACCAACGACGGGATCTATAACGCCCAGCTCGACGAGCTCGTCCACGTCGCGCCCGAGCGCGAGCAGGTCGGCGTAACGGCTCGATTAAGGCCATTACCGCCAAAGACGTCATCGATCCGTCGGGGGTCGTCGCGGTGAGCGAGCCGGTCGGCAGCCGGGGGGACACGGAGTCCCGCATATCCCCCTTTAAGCGGCACCGAAGCAAGCAGCCCTATGACATGGTGGAAAGCCGACTGCTCACCCCGCTTGTGTCCAAGGAAAGCGGCGGCTTTTGGAAAACGTTCGATTGGGAGGACGCCAACACAAAAGGCATGGCATTAATGGACCTGCCGTATTCCGGAAAAATGGGATTTGTGGAAACCAGCTATGTCTTTCCAACCACGCACATGGTCGCACCCACAGAAGACGCCGTCTCCTGCCGGGAATGCCATCGTCGGGATACGGGCCGACTCGCCAGTCTGGGCGGTTTTTACATGCCGGGGCGGGACAATTTTCCGTTATTGGATTTTGCCGCCTGGGGTGCTGCACTGGCTGCGCTGGCAGGCGTTTGTTTGCATGCCCTTGGCCGCATCGTCATGAGCAGCAGAAGAAACGGCAGGAATAAGGAGGACGAATAATGAAAGACCGACCCCCGCGCATCTACCTGTATACCCGATACGAACGGTTCTGGCATTGGTTTCAAATGGTGATGATCATCATCCTCATGGTGACCGGCCTCGAGGTTCACGGCGAGTTTGTCCTGCTCGGGTTTGAACGGGCCGTCAAAATCCATAATTTTGTCGGCATTACCTGGCTGATTACGTTTTTTTTCTTTGTCTTCTGGCTGTTTACCACCGGCGAGTGGAAGCAGTATATTCCGACGACCCGGAAAATGCTCATCGTGATGCGCTACTACGGCTACGGGATATTTCAGGGGGAGCCGCACCCGGTGCCAAAAAGCAAAAAAGCCAAGCACAATCCGCTGCAGCGTTTAACCTACCTGACCTTGGCAGCCGTTATGCTGCCGGTACAGATGATTACCGGATTTCTCTACTGGAGCTATAATTCCTGGTCCGCCTGGGGGCTTGATTTCATTCCCCTGGGTGCTGTTGCGCTCGTTCACATGGCAGCGGCCTTTGCCATCCTGATTTTTCTGATCGTCCATGTGTACATGACGACCACCGGTTCAACCGTATCTGCTCATTTAAAGGCGATGATCACGGGATGGGAGGAAGTGGAAGAAGATGAAAGCATCGAGGATTGGGAAAAAGCCGATAAGAGCCCATCCTCCGGGTAATGATCTTTAGGGGAAAATACTTTCATGGCCTGTTTTTGAAAAAATTGCTGCCCAGATCGTTTAAAATCAGCGTGATGGGCCGGGCGTCCTCGCTTTCTCCGGAATAGCGGATCGGGCCGGGTCTACGGTAGCAGTCGTCCCCGGGGATGGCGGCGAGCCATTTGTCCCGCTTTGATGCAAACACTTTGAATGCCGGCGAGTCGATATCTACAAGCGCGCGCTCCATGACCAGGGCAAGCTTGCTCTTGCGTTCTTCCAGGTGCATCAGGGCGCCGATGGGAATGCCGATTGGCTCCCAGTCCTGGAAGTCCTTCTCCAGGTTGTTGATGGCGGCCATCTGGCCGGTGGCGCCGTTGACGATAAGGGAGAAGGCAGTCATCCCGAGGTTGTAGGTATAGGTACAGTCAAACCACGTGGGGTCGTTTCCCCGGCCGTCGTAGCCGTAAAAATGATATTGGGTCTTGAATTTCGGCACCGACTGCTTGTAAATGGCCTCCACGGGAGGGGGGACGGCTTCACTGTTGGAAAGCAGCTCCGCCTTGACAAGGGTCTGCTTGAGGGTTTTGATCGAGACGATGGATTCTTTTACCATCAGGAAATCGTCGTTTGTATCATAATTTTTGAACAGGGCGCTGCCGTAGACATCCGGATTGAACCCCCCTTCGGCCATGGTCTGTCGGTAGCTGCCAACTTTTATACCGTTTTTATAAACGCCCCGGTCGGCCAGCCTTTTGAGATAGTCCTCCACAAGCCCCATGACAACGCGGTCGGTTTCCATCTGTGAAAACTGGAAGTTGCCGTGGCTGTCGCGCTCGATTAAGAGACCTTCCTGGAAAAATGGCGGCAATACGTTGAAAAGGTCGTCATCACGGGTGTTCCATATGGAAAACGTATGATTTTCCCGCGACATGCGCGCCATCTGGCGCAGATACTCGAGTTTGTCCTTCAAGGTGGGGAAATGGCTGTTAAAGTCCATATCGTGGGTAGAATTGTAGTCGGCGATGATGGTATTGAGCTTGATGATAAACACTTGGATTTCGTTGATGAACTCGAGGAGCCCTTCGGGAATCACGATGACGCCGTAATTTTTTCCGACCGCGGCCCGCCGGACAATACCGTCGCATATCAGGCGGGATACCTGCCGCAGCGTCATGCCGTATGCCGTATAGTCGATGGTTCCTTCTTCTTCGGCTTTTTTGATGCGCTCCTCGTCGACAAAGTCTGCGAGCTCCTCCCCGATCAGGGTGATGTTCGGATGCACCTGGAGCGCCACTTCAAGGGCGAGGTGCGAAGCCACGCGCCCCATGACCTTGCATATGTGCCAGTACTTGACGTCCGAGCTGCAGTCCGAGCACAGGTTGTTGATATTGTGGGCGAATGCCCGTGCCGCCGTGTGAAAACCGAAGGAAACTGCGCATATGGAATTGCCGTTGACGTCCCGCACCTGGATGTCCCCGTCAATCGTCTTGGGCACGCCGATCACCTGGACACCGTCACTGCGAAGTTCCTGGGCGAGAAAAGCGGCATTGGTGTTTGAATCATCCCCTCCCACGATCACGAGGGCGTCGAGTTTGAGTTCAAGGATCGTGTTTCTGGCTTTTTCCATCTTTTCGCCGGAGTCGATTTTCGTCCGGCCGGTTTTGATCATGCCGAAGCCGCCCAGATTTCTGTGCGAATCCACGAGGCCGCCGGTGATTTCAATGTAATTTTTTTCGAGAATGCCGTCGGGCCCCATGAGAAAACCGAAAATCCGGCTGTCCGGATTGGCGCTTGTCAGGGCGTCGTAAAGGCCGGCAATGACATTGTGGCCGCCGGGGGCGGGGCCGCCTGAAAAGACAATGCCGATATTTCTTTTTCTGCGATGGCTCTTCAGGGATTCATCTCCGGGGGTTTCCGTCCCTACCACCCGCTGAACGGCATTGTGGATAATGTCCGGGAGCTGCTTTTTGGCTTCCGGGTGAAGGTGAAATTCATAGGTGTCGTCATTTTCGAGCAGGCGAAACGGCGCTTTGAATACATCGCAAAGGGGGGGCGTAAAGGAAATCCGTTCTTTGAGCGCCCGGCTTGTATCACTGGTCGCCCGTTCAATATCGTTTTGCTTCAGGAATTTTTCCAGTTCCAGTGGCTGCTTGCCGTGGTTTTTTTCGGTCATTTTCCCTCCTGCAGTGCCTGTGCCTGTCTACGGCGTCCTTTCAACCGCGGGGCAAATGACCCGCGACCCTTATCCCCCATGAAAATAATATTATTTATAGGCGTTGCCGTGTCAAGGAAAAGCATTGCGGCCCGGTTTTTAAATAATGTATATTTTAACGGCTTCGAAAAAAGTTCAATATCTGCGTTGCGCACAATTTTTGAAGAATCTCACGTACGGCGAAGTACGATCAATTCTTCAAAAATTGCACACGCCTTGATCTTGAACATTTTACAAAGCCGTCTGAAAACGACTTTTAGGAGTACATCATATTTTAAGTGCCTGTAAAACCGGCACTGCGAAGAATTTAATGCGTCAAGGCACCATGAGGCCACGCTGCCAAAAATGGAACCCACCCAACAATGTGTTTGCATCCGGGGGGAACGATACGTATTTTATTTTATAAATGGTTGTAAACCGTTATTGGCAGACCAATCGGCTAAAAAAGACCTGACAAAGGAGAAACGCAATGAAGAAGTGGCGATGCACCGTTTGCAATTATATTCATACCGGGGACAATCCTCCGGAAAAATGCCCGGTCTGCGGTGCGGACAAGAGCAAGTTCGTCGAGATCAGTCCGGAAGACGCAAAGCAGTATGAAGCGAAACAGAATAAAAACGCGAAGGCGGGCAGCGCCAACCGGGAAAAAACGGCCCGGGAGGCAAAAACTGCGCCCCCGGCGGGTGCGTCCGGTGATGGATCCGGCCTGAAAAGCTTCGTAGACGGACAACTCCTGGTTCACCACGCCCATCCGGTTACCGTTCATGTGCCGAACGGCGTGCTCCCCATTGTGGTTTTGTTCATGTTCATATCCGCTGTCTTCGGTTCCGAAGCCCTTGCCTGGGCGGCTTTTTACTTTGCCGTCATGGTCGTTGTCGCCATGCCCGTTGTTCTGTATACCGGCTATAATGAATGGCAGCGCAAATACAAGGGGGCGAAAACGAGTTTGTTCATGATAAAGATCGCTGCGGCAGTCGTGGTCGCCGTATCCGCATTGCTGGTTGTTGTATGGTTTTTCATCAATCCGGATGTTATTTATTCCGGTGCGGCCCGGCGCGGTTCTTTCCTCCTGTTAAACCTGATCATGTTTGGCGCCACCGGGGTGGCCGGGTATATCGGCGGAAAGTTTGTGTTTAAGGATTAGAACCGAATGTTGAGATGGGTTCTACTCGCATTGACATCCGCAGGAGCAATTGTCCCCGCAGGAAGTGATCTGTGCCATGGCCCGGATCACTTCGCGGGGGGATGCGGTTTCAACGCTGCGGATTTTGAGATTCATGTAGAAGCTGTTCAGGCTGCTCGTGAACACTTGGGAGCACAGCAGTACGTGCCCGAAAAACTCGGGAACCGCTGAGCGGTCAATCTGTATGGTTACGGAGTCGCCGGGCTTCTTCCCCGCCAGGCTTCTCTCCAGGGGGGTCAGCCCTTCCTTGCCAAGTCCGAATATGAATTCAACGGTATTTGCGTTCAAGATTTCTTTTCCGGCCGGCCTGTGGCCGGCGGATATCGTTACGATGACTTTTTTTAAAGGGTTGACGGCCAGTTTTTCTGCGGTCATGAAAAATTCCTTTGCAGGTCGAATGAGGATATGGGGTGTTTCCTGTCAATGCGAATTCGTTATTAGCATAACATGATGGTAACAAACAAGCCTGCTTTCTCTTCACCTTTTGAAAAAAATGAAAGGCGGGTTTGACAATATTAACATTTACTGTAAGGAGAAACAGTTATGGGAAAAACAAGCAAACATTTACTGGATGCCTTTGCCGGGGAATCTCAGGCCAACCGCAAGTATCTGGCATATGCCAAGCAGGCGGACAAGGAAGGGCATAAGGAGATTGCAAAGCTTTTCAGGGCGGCCGCTGCGGCCGAAACCGTGCATGCCCACGCCCATCTCCGCGCTGCCGGAGGCATCGGCAAGACGGCGGAGAACCTGAAGGATGCCATCTCCGGAGAGACCCACGAGTTCACCGCCATGTATCCGGAAATGATCGAGGACGCCCGGGCCGAGGATGAAAAGGAGGCGCTGCGCAGCTTCACCTATGCCAACGAAGTGGAAAAAATTCATGCAAACCTGTACCAGAAGGCCTTGGACAATATCGATTCGCCGGATCCGGTGGACGGCTATTATGTCTGCGGTGTGTGCGGCTATACGGTGGCGGATGAAAAACCCGACAAATGCCCGGTCTGTGGTTCCGCTGCAAAGGCGTTTGAGAAAATCGACTGATCAAGCGTGCCAGAAAAGCGCGTGAAGTACCGGCAAGCCCCCTGGAATTTTTTTCAGGGGGCTTTTGCGTATGTATCGTTTACAGGATTTTTTCAAAAAAGTCATTCCCCTTGTCATCCACGATGATAAACGCCGGGAAATCCTTCACCGTGATCATGAAAACCGATTCCATGCCAAGCTCGGGAAAATCGATCACCTCGACATTTGTTATGCATTCCTTTCCCAGGCGGGCGGCGGGCCCGCCGATCGAACCCAGATAGAATCCGCCATAGGTTTTGCAGGCATCGGTCACCTCGGGGGAGCGGTTCCCTTTGGCCAGGGTGACCAGCGACCCGCCGTGCTTCTGAAAAACCCGTATATAGGGGTCCATCCGGGCGGCCGTGGTGGGGCCGAAAGCGCCTGAAGGATATCCCTCCGGCGTCTTGGCCGGCCCGGCATAATAGATGATATGCTCTTTTACGTACCATGGCAGCTCCCCGCTTTTTTCCAGCTGCTCCAGTATCCTGGCATGGGCGATATCTCTTGCCACCACGATTTTTCCGTTGAGGAGCAGCCTCGTTGTCACAGGATGGCGGGATAATTCGGCCCGTATTTCCTCCATGGGCCGGTCCAGATCCAGGGAAACGGCCTCGGCCTCGATTTCCGGGGGATCCGGCAGAAAGCGGGCGGGGTCGGTATCCAGGGCTTCGATAAAAACGCCGTCCTTTGTGATTTTCCCCTTGATGTTCCTGTCCGCACTGCAGCTCACCCCGATGCCGACAGGGCAGGAAGCGCCGTGACGCGGCAGGCGGATCACCCGGATGTCATGGCAGAAATATTTCCCCCCGAATTGTGCGCCGATGCCAAGCTTCCGGGAGGCCTCCAGAAGCTGCTGCTCGAGATCCCGGTCCCTGAATCCCCGGCCGTGCTCATTGCCGGTTTCCGGCAGGCTGTCAAGATAGCCCGCAGAGGCCAGTTTGACGGTTTTGAGGGTTAACTCGGCGGAAGTGCCGCCGACCACCACGGCAAGGTGGTAGGGGGGGCAGGCGGCCGTGCCCAGGGATTTCATTTTTTCGCACAGAAACGCGACGAGCGTTTTTGGGTTGAGCAGCGTCTTGGTCTGTTGAAACAGAAATGTCTTGTTGGCGGAGCCGCCCCCCTTGGCGATAAAGAGGAACGAATACGCATCCCCGTCGGTTGCATACAGCTCGATTTGCGCGGGCAGGTTGGAGCCGGTGTTTTTTTCATCAAACATGGAGACGGGGGCCTGCTGCGAGTAGCGCAGGTTGTTTTTCCGGTATGCGTTGTACACGCCAAGGGAGAGGGCTTCCTCATCCCCCCCGCCGGTCCATACCTGCTGCCCCTTTTTCCCCATTATGATCGCGGTCCCCGTGTCCTGGCACATGGGAAAAACAAAATCCGCAGAAATAACGGCATTTTTAATCATTTCCAGGGCCACGTACCGGTCGTTTTCAGCGCTCTCGGGATCGTCCAGGATTGCGGCCAGCTGCGCAAGGTGGCTTGTGCGGTAGAGGTGGGCCACGTCGGTGAAGGCGGTCTCCGCAAGCAGGGAGAGTGCTTCAGCAGGCACGCTCAGGACAGGCTTCCCGTTGAAACTGCCGGAGCCGACCAACGGGTCCGATATTTTCCGATACTTTGTCTCATCTTCACCCAGGGGAAACATCGGCTGGTAATAAAAATTCTCCATTTGCGGCTCCTTGTAACGTTGATGGCTTTGAAAAAGGCCGGATTCAGAAGGCTTTGAAATACGTTCAAGATCCAGGCGCGTGCAAACGTTGAAGAATTGAGCGTACTTGACCGTACGCGAGATTCTTCACCGTTTGTGCGCAACACAGATATTGGACGTATTGCGAAGCCGTAATTATTCTGTTTTGTGTTCGGCAACGGCCCGGGCGTACGTCTTAAGGGCGCACAGGTCGCCGCACATGCTGCAAACGTCCCGGTTTTTCTCCTTACTGCGGCTGCGGATGCCGCGGGCCTTTTCCGGGTCCAGCGCCTGATCCAGCATGGTCTCCCAGTCAAAGCAGTTGCGTGCTTCAGACATCTTCCGGTCCCGGTCCCAGGCGGCCGGTACATTTTTTTCAAGATCGCCGATGTGCGCGGCGATTTTCGATGCAATGACGCCCTCTCGGACATCTTCGATTCCGGGAAGCGCCAGGTGCTCGGCCGGGGTGACGTAACAGAGGAAATCCGCACCGTTTGCCGCTGCAATGGCCCCGCCGATGGCGCCTGCAATATGGTCATTTCCGGCGGCCGCATCCGTGGGAAGCGGTCCCAGCACGTAATAGGGGGCTTCGTTGCAGAGCCGTTTCTGCTGTTTTATGTCGTTTGCGATCATGGACAGCGGCACATGCCCGGGCCCTTCCACCATGACCTGGACTCCCGCTTTGACCGCCCGCCGGGTCAGATCGCCAAGGATGATCAATTCCGATACCTGCGCCCGGTCTTCGGCGTCGAAGATAGTCCCCGGCCGGAGCCCGTCTCCCAGGGAAAGGGTCATGTCGTAGGTGCGTGCGATTTCCAGCAGCCGGTCAAAATCCTCGTACAGGGGGTTTTCCGCCTGGTTTTTGGCGATCCATTCCGCAAGCAGGCTGCCCCCCCGCGATACGATGCCCATGAGCCTTCCGCAGTCCGTAAGCACGGCAAGAGAATGTCTTGTGATACCGCAGTGAACCGTAATAAAGTCCACGCCGGCTTTCCCCTGGGCTTCAATTTCACCGAAGATGTCTTCGGCGGAGAGGGCGGCATGGTCCTGACCGGCTTCGATGCGTCTGGATACCGCATTGTACAGCGGCACCGTGCCGACCATTACAGAAGATCGCTTAAGGATTGCCGCGAGCACATCCTCCCGCCCCGGCCCCGTGGAGAGGTCCATCACGGCATCCGCACCGGCCCGGATGGCGGCATCCAGTTTTTTTATCTCCCCATCCGTGCTGCAGTCGCTCATGGAGGTGCCGATATTGGCATTGACCTTTGTTTTGAGCCCCTTGCCGATTCCCCGTGCGGGAAAATTGCGGTTGTTGTTTTTCGGGATGACAAGTTTGCCTTCCGCCACCAGGCGTCTGATTTGTTCGGCGGGAACGTTTTCCGATGCGGCAACAAAGTGCATATCGTCCGTGATGGTCCCCTGCCTGGCCGATTCGATCCGGGTCATGATGGTTTTCCCTCTGTTTTTCAGGTTAAAGAAAGCACGATGGCTTGAAAAATTCAAGCGTGAATTGTTTTGATCTTCTACAAGCGTTGGATCAATTCCCCGGCGACCTTCTCCCCGGACAAAAGCATCCCCCCGAAGATGGGCCCCATGCGGGGACCGCCGGCCGTCGCGTTGGCGGCCATGCCCGCCACGTAAAGGCCCGGATAGATTTCCCTGGTGTTTTTCAAGGTGTCGGATTCCGCCTGTTCGGCCCACATGGATTTTTCTCCGCCGATCCCTCCTGTCGGGGTGTCAAGGGTGCCGGCCATCTTTCTTGCCACTACCTTCACCACCTCCGTGTCATGGCCGGTCGTGTCGATGGTATACGCCGCGCGAACGGTTAACGGATCAACGTGAAGCCCGGCCATTTCCACCGGCGACCAGTTGATCACCAGCCCTTCGACTTTGTCCTGGCGCATCATGACATCTTCCACGCTGATGCAGTTGAAAATGGTGAGGCCCGTCCGGACAGCCATCCCGGTGATGGTGGCGACGGTTTCGATGGCATCCGCCGTATAGTGATGGTCATCGTACCGCTTGCAGCGTATCCCGAAAATCTCAAGAATCCGCAGGGCTTCCTCCTGGACGACGATTTCATTGAACAGCATGCCGCCCCCCCACATGCCTCCGCCCACGGAAAGCTTGCGTTCGAAAAGGGCGACTTTTTTCCCCGCCTTGGCCAGGAAATAGCCCGCAACAAGGCCTGACGGCCCGCCGCCCACGATTGCCACATCGGATGACAGGCAGGAGGTGAGTTTCTCATAGTACCGGTCTATAATTGCGCGTGAAATGATGATTTCGTCAAGAGCCATTGATAACCTCCCGGTTTTGTAGTTGATAAATGATTATTGACGGCTTCGTAAAAAGTCCAATATCTGCGTTGCGTACAATTTTTGAAGAATCTCACGTACGGCGAAGTACTATCGATTCTTCAAAAATTGCACGCGCCTTGATCTTGAACATTTTACAAAGCCTTTTGAAAACGACTTTTACGAATTTATCATTTTGTTACGTTGATAAAAGCGCGATCTGAAAAAAAAGCCGTTTCTCCTGTCGGGAGAAACGGCTTTTTTCAAGTTCAATTCTTGGTACACGTTTCCCTACGCAGGCATTATCCTGATCAGGTGAAAGGGTTATTCGCTGCAAAACGAATTCTCAGCCGGTTTACCGGCACCCCTAACGGAGATTCATCCATTTTTTGTATTACATACTCTATTGCCCTGTTACCTTTGTGTCAAGAAAAGATGACGGCCATGTAAAAAGTCCAATATCTGCGTTACGCGCAATCTCTCAGAGTCTCACGTACGATAAGTACGCTGTATTCTTCGAGATTGCGCAAGCCTTGGTCTTGAACTTTTTGCAAGGCCGTCCGATCGCGACTGTTACGAGTCCATCAAAGATATCAACAGAAAAGATGTCAACAGACCCTCAGAAGAACAGTCCGTGAGGTGCGGGCTCAGGATCCCTGGGGCTCATCGGGATACCATGTTTTGCGTTTTGCATGCTCCCGGTATGCAACGGCCGCATAATTGACGTGGAAATCGGGCCGGGCGATATACGGAAATACGTTTGCTTTAAAGGTGCCAATGAGCGATCCCAGCAAAGCCTGTTTCTCTTTGGCGGGAACAAACTGCCGTACATTTTTGTGCTCATATACCAGGGGATCGCCAAGGGCGGCGCGGAGTACATCCGCTCGCGGCAGATCGGCCCGTTCGCTCCGGTAAAGCGTATCAATCGGTATTTCAAGGCGGGCCGTCAGGGTAACCTGCCAGTTGTCATCCGGCAACCGCGTAGAATCATCGAATAATTTCAGCGTGATGTTGTCATCGAGCGCAATCGTTTCCATGAGAATATTGTCGGTGGAGTAGACCTCGTCGTTCATAAATACCTCACAGGCGTTGTTTTTGTATTTTTACGCGTTGCAGATCAAAGGGAAGCGCCTCTCCGCAAACATCCTGGAGGGCTACGGAAAACCGGGCCGGGTACCGGCCGCATCGCTCCGCGACCACGCCTAATGCTTTTTCATAGGTGTTGTTGGTTTCACTGATATGGGCCAGGATGACCTCTTCAAGCCCTTCATGAATAATGTCCATGAGCAGTTCCCTGGCCGACTCATTGGACAGGTGCCCGGTACGCCCTTTTATCCGCTGCTTGGTGGCCCATTGATACGGGCCCTTCTCGAGCATTATCGGATCATGGTTGGCTTCGAGAACGAGGTGTGAGCAGTCTTTCAGGTGCTGCCGGACCATTCCCGGGGCAATCCCCAGGTCCGTTGCAATGGCGATTTTGGCGCATCCGGCGCGGATGGTGAATCCGGCCGGGGCAGCCGCATCGTGAGATACGGAGAACGGATGAATTTCAAGGTCGTTTATCTGAAAGGGAGTGCCGCATTCAAACCGGCAGATGGTTTGCACGGTGCCGATGGCTGCTTGTGCGGCAGTCAAGGTTTCCGGTGCGATATGGACGGGCAGACTGAACCGGCGGGCAAGCACGCCGACGCCCCGGATATGATCCCCGTGCTCATGGGATACGACAATGGCATCCAGGTTATGCGGGTCAAGGCCGCGCTGCTTCATGCGCCGTTCAATTTCAATGCCTGAAAGCCCGGCGTCAAAAAGCACGGAAGTGCTGCCAGACGACACGTAAATGCTGTTCCCCCTGCTGCCGCTGGCAAGCATGCATATACAGGGGCTCTGGAGAGGAGGGCAATTCGTCGTATTATTCATACGCCCGTGTGTCCGAAACCGCCTTCGTTGCGATCCGATAAGTCCAGCTTGTCGACAAGTTCGAGATGAACCCTGCAGATCCGGTTGACCACCATCTGGGCGATCCGGTCGCCCCGGCTGCAAGTGAAGGCGGTTTTGCCGAGGTTGATCAGGGGGATGCGGATCTCCCCCCGATAATCGGCGTCTATGGTGCCCGGGGAGTTGATCAGCCCGATGCCGTGTTTTGCGGCAAGCCCGCTTCGGGGGCGGATCTGGGCCTCGAATCCGTCGGGAAGGCTGATGGCGATCCCCGTCGGAATGAGACAGATTTCTCCGGGGTCCAGGATTACGGCTTCTTCGACTGCGGCGCAGATGTCCATGCCCGCCGAATGGGGTGTCATGTAGCGCGGCAATTCAATATCCGCATCCTGCTCCGGCCGGACGCGCCGGCATTGGATGACTGTATTTTCCGACATCTGAGGGATCTTCAGCGATTGCAGGGGTTACATGTTTTTTTGGCCCCAGAGCAAAGGGGGTCGCAAAACCGGCCATGCGAATCCGCCTGGCCGGCAATGGATTTTGCCTATTCGGTCGACGGTTTCCGGCTGTCTTTCGGATTCCGGCTTCGGCTGTCCCGGTTCCTACTGTTTCCGCCGCCTCCGGGCCTTGGGCCTCGGCCGCCGCCCCGGTTTTCACCGCCTCCGGATTCGTTTGCATCGGCGCCTTCCGGTGCTTCCAAGGTGGCCTTGTGGCTCAGGCGGATTTTACCGTCTCTGGATATATCGATCACTTTTACGGTCAGCTTTTCCCCTTCCCTGACCACATCTGTGACGCTTTTTACCCGGTAGTGGGCCAGCTCGGAGATATGGACAAGGCCTTCTGTTTTCGGCTTGATCTGGACAAAGGCGCCGAAATCGGTCGTTCGGACGACGGTTCCCTCAAAAACAGCGCCGATTTCCGGATCGGACCCGATATCAATTACCATTTGCTCCGCTTTTGCCGCTTCTTCCTGCGAGAAAGCGGCAATTTTTACGGTGCCTGTGTCGTCGATGGATATCTGGGTGTTGGTTTCGGTTTGAAGCGCCCGGATATTTTTGCCGCCGGGGCCGATGATTTCACCGATGCGTTCCGGGTTGATCTTGACGGTAACCACGATGGGCGCATAGGGGGAAAGCGTCTCCCGGTGTGCGCTGATGGTTTCTTCCATCTTTTCAAGAATGTGGAGCCTGCCGGCTTTTGCCTGGGAAAGCGCCTTTTCCATTATGTCCCGGGAAAGCTCGCTGATCTTGATGTCCATCTGGAGGGCGGTTATGCCGTTTTTGGTGCCCGTTACCTTGAAGTCCATGTCACCGAAATGATCTTCATCCCCCAGGATGTCCGAGAGAATGAATGTTTGATCGTTTTCGGCGATCAGGCCCATCGCAATGCCGGATACCGGGGCTTTGACGGGAACGCCGCCGTCCATGAGCGCCATGGAGGAGGCGCATACCGTTGCCATGGATGAAGAGCCGTTGGATTCGAGCACTTCAGCAACCAGGCGGATGGTATAATCAAAGGCCTCTTTTTCCGGGAGAACCCTTTCAAGCGCACGCTTGGCAAGCGCGCCGTGTCCGATGTCACGCCGGCTCGGTCCCATGAACCGCTTGACTTCGCCCACGGAATAGGGGGGGAAGTTGTAATGGAGCATAAAGGCCGAAGTTTCATCCCCGATCAATGTTTCAATCCGCTGTTCGTCGTGGGTTGATCCCAAAGTCAGCGCAGAAAGCACTTGGGTTTCGCCGCGCGTGAACAGGGCGCTGCCGTGAACCCTCGGCAGTACTGCCGTTTCGCAGGAGATAGGGCGAATTTCGTCCAGTTTCCGGTTGTCGATTCTGCGCTGATCGCTGACGATCATATTTCTTGAGATGGATTTCACAAGATCGTTGAAAATCTCTGAAATCTCCCCCCCGCGATCCTCATATGCTTCACCCAGCGCTGTCTTGACCTCTTTTTTCGCTTCGGACAGGGCACCGCGCCGTTCGATTTTTTCCAGCACGCCCAGGGCGGAAGTGATTTTATCCCGCGCAAGCCCTTCCACTTTTTTCACCAGTTCAGCGTCCTTTTCCGGCGCGGTGAATTCACGCTTGGGCTTCCCGATGCTGTTTCTGAGTTTTTCCTGGATGTCGATGATGGGCTGCATCTGCTGGTGCGCGAAAAAGATGGCTTCGATCATGTCGGATTCGGATACGAACTCACTGCCGCCTTCCACCATGATAATGCCCGTTCTGGAACCCGCCACGATGAGGTTGATATCGGAGATTTCGGTTTGCTCAATGGTCGGGTTGGCAATGAGTTCACCGTTGATACGCCCCACACGAACGCTGGCAATCGGCCCGGAAAAGGGGATTTCAGATATCTCCAGGGCTGCCGATGTGCCGATCATGGCGAGAATGTCCGGTTCATGGACCTTGTCCATGGAAAGCACCGTGGCGATCACCTGTATTTCGTAGTTGTACCCCTTGGGGAACAGCGGGCGTATCGGCCTGTCCGTCAACCTCGCGGTAAGCGTTTCCTTTTCACTGGGGCGTCCGATTTCGCGACGGAAGTAGTTTCCGGGTATGCGCCCCGCGGCATAGATTTTTTCCTGGTAGTCAACGCTTAAGGGTAAAAAAGTTGCGTTCGGATTGGGTTCGTCTGCCGAAGAAACGGTGACCAGCACAATCGTTTCACCATACTGCACAACGACCGCGCCGGAAGCCTGCTTGGCCAGCTTGCCGGCCTGGATGCTCAGCGTTTCATCGCCGATGATGGTTTTAAATACAATTTCCATATGTTCTGCTCCTGTTCACAACCCGTTTCCTCAAATTTCGTATCGGTTTCAATAATAAACTCAAAAATCAGCGGTTGCGCTTTTTGTTCGTGTTTTATAATGGGGCACATTTTCTGTTCTGCACCCGGGAACCAATAAAGCACCGTTATTTGCGGATCCCAAGTTGTGAAATAATGTTCCGGTAGCGTGCCGGATCCTTGCTTTTTACGTAAGTCAATAGACGGCGGCGCTTCCCGACCATCATGAGCAGGCCGCGCCTGGAATGGTGGTCTTTTTTGTGGGTTTTCAGATGTTCCGTCAGGTTGGTGATGCGTTCCGTCAGCAGCGCGATCTGTACCTCCGGAGACCCGGTGTCGGTGTCATGAATCTTGAAGCTTTCGATGATTTCGTTTTTCCTGCTTTCCGTTATGTTCACTTCTTCCTCCTGTATCCATAAAATCAGTGTGTTGTTTTCAGGCTACCATATCACAGATCTCAGTGATAATGAAATACGCAACAGTACTTATAATCAATTTTATTTTCAGCGACATGGATGACGGCAAGCAGCCGGTTGTCCGGCGCCGTGATCTTGACGTAGGACGCGCTTGGCAGCGCTTTTTCACAATCGGAAAAATCGTCTGCCGCAAGCCCCCGTCCATGCCTGATTTTTTCGGCCAAGCGTTCGTCCGCCGTGCAGGCGGGCATTGTTTTTAACGCGTCGGCCATGGGGATTACTAAGTCTTCCAGTTGGTCCGCCTGTTCCAGTCTTTCCAGGGAAACCGCCTCCTCACGGCCGAAGCCGCTGCTTTCAGTACGGTCAAGCTTTCTGAGGTGCCCGCCGCACCCCAGAATCTCGCCGATATCCGCACATAGCGTCCGGATATACGTGCCGCCGGCGCATTGCACTTCAAAGACGATATCCGGCAGGCGTATTTCCCGGATGTCAATATGTGAAATATGCACCGTTCGGGCGGGCTTCTGTATAAAATGACCGTTTCTGGCATGCCGGTATAATGGCACGCCGTTATGTTTCAATGCCGAGTATACCGGTGGAAACTGCTTGATATCCCCTACAAATTGCGAGAAAACCCGGTTAATGGTTTTTTCGCTCAGGTTTCCCGACGGTTTTTCGGTGACCACCGTGCCGGTATGGTCCTGGGTGTCGGTGGTCGTTCCAAGCCGCAGGGTGGCTGCATATTTTTTCCGGCCATGCAGGAAAAACTGAGAAAGCCTCGTCCCTTTGTTGATGGGACACACCAGCACACCCGTGGCGAAGGGGTCGAGGGTGCCGGCATGCCCGACTTTACTAACGCCCGCCAGACGTTTTATCCGCCTGACGACCGCCGCAGAACTCATGTCTGCGGGCTTATCCACTATGATCACGCCATCGGGAAAAACCGTGCCGGTATCGGATATCGTTTGTCTTTTCATAATAACGGTTTATCCGCAGGCTACCGAAGGCGGCTTGACAATGAGAACAACTTTTTTTTCAATTCCGGCAGCGTGGTGTAAACGTCGAAACCCGCTGCGGATATGTGCCCGCCGCCGCCGAAGGATGCGGCAATGCTGGAAACATTGACGGATCCGTCGGAGCGCAGGCTGACATGGTAATGACTTCCGGCACTTCCGGCCTTTTTGCCGTTTTTTCTCTCATACAAAAGCGCTGCCACCTTGACGCTTTCAATCCGCTTGGCGTAATTGATCAATCCGTTCACATCGGCAATCTCGGTACCGGACGCATTGAGCATGTTCTGCGTCAAAGTCATAATCGAAAAGGCGCCGTCCTCTGAAAGTTCAATCGTGTCAAACAGCATTGTCAAGAGCTTGATCCGGTTTAAGGACATGGTTTCATAAACATGGTGCGCCACCGCGTGGGGATCGGCTCCCGCTGCCACCATTTCATGGCTGATCCGGAAGGCCTCCTGGGTGGTGTTTGAAAACCGGAAAGAGCCCGTGTCGGCCATAATCCCCGTGTAGATGGCATAGGCCATGGCCATGGTAACCGGCAGGTTCAGTTTCCGGATCAACCGGTAAATGATTTCCGCGGTGGAAGACGCATTCGCATCGATGAGCTGGTAATTGCCGAAGCGCGTATTGGTCACGTGATGGTCAATATTGATTACTTTGGGTATCCGGCTGATCGCTTCCGCATGGTCACCGATCCGTTGCAGATCGGAGCAGTCCAGAATCACCGCTGTGTCATAGGATGCGATATCGCCGGGATCCTGCTTGATCCTGTGTATGGACGGCAAAAACTGATAAACAGCGGGCATAGCGCTTTGGTTGAAAAGATGTACTTTCTTTTTAATCGTCTCAAGCGCCAGCCCGAGGCCCAGCATCGACCCGATGGCATCTCCGTCGGGATTGATATGTGAAGCCAGCAGTATCTGCTTACTCTTTGTCAGTTGATCCAGGATCTGTTCCATTTTCTTTTTTCATTTGCTCCAAAACCGTAGTCATGTGAACCGCATAATCGATGGATTCATCATATAGAAACTGGAGTTCCGGCATATATCGCAAATCGAGTTCCTTCGCAAGCGCCTTTTTGATAAACCCGTGCGCCTTTTTGAAACCTGCGGCAGCATCTTTCGGATCATCGGAGGATGCAAAATAGACCCGGGCCAGTTTCAGGTCTTTCGTCATTTTGACGCCCGTGATGGTTACCGGGTCAAGCCGGGGATCTTTTATGGATTTCAACAATATGTCGAAAAGGGCGGATTGTATCAGGCCGCCGACCCTTTCCGCTCTTGTATAGGGCTTCATAACGTCAGGATCTCCACTTGCGTGTCGATGATTTCCGCAAGCGATAAATTTTCTATAAATTCAAACATTTTATCTATTTTCGAATTGATTTTGCGCCGGTCGTTTCCGGCAAATGCAAACCCGATCCTCGCGCGGGTGTGCACATCATTCAAGTCAACTTCCGCGATGCTTACATTATACGTGTTTTTCACACGCGCGAGAATCGACTTGGTGATCTTGCGTTTCTCCTTCAACGAACGGCAGTGATCCGTATTCAATGTTACGGTGCCTGTTCCGATTACCATGGTCCTCTTTACCGTTTGCAGGCAGAATAAAGCAATTATGGCGAACTACGACGACGCCGGCTGCGGTTTCGCATATTATTCAAGCACCGGTTTGACTTCTTCAAGGTAGTAGCATTCGATAACATCACCCACCTTGACATCGTTAAATTTTTCAATGCCGATGCCGCATTCGTAGTTATGATGCACCTCCCTGACGTCGTCTTTGAAACGTCTCAGCGAGGCTATTTTGCCGTCGTGAACGATGATTCCATCGCGAACGATCCGGACAGACTGGTTGCGCTGGATCTTTCCGTCGATGACCATACAGCCCGCAATAGCCCCCGCATTGGGGACCATAAACACCTGGCGGACTTCGGCCCGGCCGATAACCCGCTCTTCATAGGTGGAGGCCATCAGCCCCAGCATTGCATCCTTGATTTCCTTGATAGCGTCATATATTATATTGTAATATCGTATATTTACATTCTCTTCCTCAGCCATTTGGGCCACCTTGCCGGTGGGGCGCACATTGAACCCCAAAATAATGGCGTTGGATACGGCAGCCAGTGAAATGTCCGATTCATGGATCGTGCCCGTAGCCGAGTGAATGACGTTGATTTTCACCTCATCCGTTGAAAGCCGCGTAAGCGAATCCTTCAGCGCTTCGATGGAACCCTGTACATCCGCCTTGATAATCAGGTTCAGGTCCTTGACTTCACCCTCCAGCATTTTTTCATACAGCTTGTCCAGGCTCATCCGGCTGGTTTTTGCCAGATCCAGAGAACGCTGCTTCTGCATCCGGTGTTCGCTGACGTGCTTGGCGTCTTTTTCATCGGCAACGCCGATTAGTTCGTCGCCTGCCATGGGAACCCCGGAAAGTCCTATGATTTCTACGGGAAACGAGGGGCCGGCCTGTTTTATGGGGGTGCCCTTGTCGTTGAACATGGCCCGGATTTTTCCGTAATACATGCCGGCTACCACGGCCTCGCCGGTTTTCAGCGTTCCTTCACTGACAAGAATCGTTGCCACCGGGCCGCGTCCGGTTTCAAGCTTCGATTCAATGACATATCCCCTTGCGCGTTTGTTCGGGTTGGCCCTGAGTTCAAGGACTTCCGACTGCAGGATAATCATTTCAAGGAGATCATCAATGCCGGTTTGTTCCTTGGCGGAAACCTCGACGAAGATCGTGTCGCCGCCCCAATCTTCAGGAACCAGCCCTTTTTCCGACATTTCCCGCTTGATCCGGTCGGGTTCGGCCCCGGGTTTGTCAATCTTGTTGATGGCCACGATGATCGGAACGCCCGCGGCTTTTGAGTGGTCTATGGCCTCGATGGTCTGGGGCATCACGCCGTCGTCGGCGGCCACGACAAGGATTACGATGTCGGTCACCTGGGCGCCTCTGCCCCGCATTGCGGTGAACGCCTCGTGACCCGGGGTGTCCAGGAACACGATATCCCCGTTTTCATGCGGTACATGGTAGGCCCCGATATGCTGGGTGATCCCGCCGGCTTCGCTGTCTGCGACTTTTGCATGGCGAATGACGTCGAGCAGCGATGTTTTGCCGTGGTCCACGTGCCCCATGATGGTGACGACCGGCGGTCTGAACTGAAGCTGCTCCGGAGAGTCCTGCTCTGTTTTGATAATGGCGTCTTCCTCAAAGGAGGCACGCTCCACTTCAAAATCGAATTCGCTTGCCAGCAGGCTGGCCGTATCAAAATCAATGGTCTGGTTGATGGTGACCATGATATCCATGCCCATGAGTTTTTTAATGAGCTCGCTCCCCTTGATCCCCATTCTTTTGGCCAGATCGGCCAGTACAATGGTATCGTCCACCTTGATGCGGCGTTTGATGGCCTTGGGAATGGTAATCTGGGTTTTATCCGTTACCGGCCTTGCGGCCTTGCCTTTTTTGCGCCCCTTCCGTACCCTGCCGAAACGCTGGTCATAAAGGGCATCCCCTTCGATGACCTCTTTTCGCTTGAAAGCCCCCTTTTTGGCTTTGGGCGCTTTTTCCGACACCGAATCGGCGAAGGGGGAAGATTCCGATTTTTTCTTTTTCCCCTTGCGGGCCTCTTCCGGCTCCTTTTTTACGCCTGCGGGCTCAAATCGAGTGTCCGCGGTTTTTTCTGCGGGAGCCGTATCCTTGGGTTGGGCTTTTTTCGGTTTTTTCCGTGCCTTTTCTTCCGCAGCCGGCTCCGAAACAGGCGTTTCCTCTTCTTTCCCCGCTTCGGGAAGGCTGATAATCTTGGCGGGCGACCCCTTTGTTTTCTTTTTGACCTTTTTGGCTTTCGGGGGTTTTTCGGCAGGAGCTTCCGGCGCTTCTGCGGTTTCTTTTTCCTCCGGTCGGCCGGCTTCGTCTTCGACCGCAGGTTCCGTCGTCGTCCCGGCGGTCGGTTCCTCTGCCGGCGGCTGCGTTTCCGCCGCCTCTTCGGCCGGGGCCTCGGTTTCCGCTGCTGCTGTTACCGGCTCATCGGCGCTGGCAGCCGTTTCCGACACCGTTTCCGGTTCAGGCTCTTTCTGCGGCTTTTCCGGCGGCTGTGCATCTTCAGTCACCTCGGATTCAGGAGCTGCGCGTTCAATGATTTTTGCCGGTTGATCCTTGCGCGCTTTTTCTTTTCCAGTGGTTTTTTTCGTTTTTGTTTCTTTGTCTTCCGCCTCCGGGGCCAGCGCTGCTTCCGCTTCCGGCAATGCTTCTGCTTCCGGCGCTGCTTCTGCTTCCGGCGCTGCTTCTGTTTCAGGGGTTGTTTCCGGCTCGGTTGCTGCCGGTTCAGGCGTTGGGGCTGCCTCTGCCGGAACTTCTTCTGTTTTCGGCTTTCTGCGGCGGCGAATGATATTGGGCCGGACGCGGGTGTCCTCTATGTCGGCTTTTGTTTCTTTGCGGCCGAACAGTGCGTCTTTGACTCTTGCAATATCTTCTTCTTCCAGAGAGCTCATGTGGTTTTTCACCGGGATCTCATATTCCTCGAGTTTGTCGAGCAATTCTCTGTTTGTCATGTTAAGCTCTCTGGCGAGCTCATATACTCTGCGTTTTGCCATCCAACCCCCTTGCTCTACCTGATGCCGAATAAACAGGGATAAATTCCATTTGATTGGCTACGTCCGTTGGTTATATATCTTCCACTTTTTCGTCATCAACGTCAATTTCGCGCGTCTCGGCGTCTTCGTCGGTTTCGGCGTCCTCCGGCACTTCTGTATCCCCCGTATTTTTGCTTTCCAAGGCGTCGCCGGCCGCTTCAATGAATTTGATGGCATTGTCTTCGGATATCTGGAAGTCTGCGACCAGGTCCGCTGTACGGGCCTTGCTTAAATCCTCTATTGAGAAATACCCCTTTTCAAACAACCTGTTTGCCAGCGATTCATCCATATCCGGAAGCTGCATAAGGGAATCAAAACCGGACTGTAAACTTTCATTATACCGCGTTTCACTTTTTACATCAAGGTGCCATCCGGTCAGCTTGGATGCCAGCCTTACATTCTGTCCCTGTTTCCCAATGGCGATGGATAAAAAATCATCGGGGACCACCACTTCCATGGCATGATTGGCTTCGTCGATGATAACGCGGGAAATTTCCGCGGGGGCCAGTGCATTGCATACATATTTGGCCGGATCCATATGCCATGGAATAATGTCGATTTTTTCCCCTCGTAATTCCTGAACCACGGTTTGCACCCGGTTCCCCTTGACGCCTACGCATGCCCCTACCGGGTCGATGTCCGAGTCGTTTGATGCAACCGCGATTTTTCCCCTGCTGCCGGCTTCCCGGGCGGCATTGATAATGGTTACAAGCCCTTCGCTGATTTCGGGAACTTCGGTTTTAAAGAGATTGATCAGAAATTCGGGGTGGGTCCGCGATAAAATGATCTGGGGTCCCCGGCTTTCTTCATGGACTTTCAAAATGTATGCCCGAACCCTGTCGCCGCGGCGGTACGCTTCGTTGGGAATCTGTTCGCGCTTGGGCAAAACGGCTTCTGCCTGCCCGAGATTAACGAGTATTTCGCTGCGCGACACCCTCTGAACGATGCCGTTGATGATTTCGCCTTTCCGGTTAACGAAATTCTGGTAGACAACATTTCTTTCCGCCGCTTTCAGCTTCTGAATGATCACCTGTTTTGCCGACTGGGCGGCGATACGCCCGAAAGTGGTGGTGTCCATCTTGGTGCCGAGGCTGTCGCCGATTTCGCATTCAGGGTCCAGTTTTCTCCCCTCTTCAAGTCCGATTTCAAAGTCAGGCTCGTTGACTTCCTCAACGACGTCTTTAAACTGAAATACTTCGAGTTCGCCGGTTTCTTCGCTGTACTGTATTTCGATATCGATCCTGTTGCCGAATTTTTTTTTCACTGCGGAGCGCAGGGCTTCCTCCAGGGTTTTGACAAGCACGTTGAAATCGATCCCCTTGTCCCGGCTGACCTGTTCGATGACGCGTTTCATGTCATTTATCAGCATGTTTTGTCTCCATTGTAATTGACAAGTCTTGCCTTGGTAATTTCATGATACGGTATGGCAACGGATTCCGTATCAAGCATATGAAGTATGTAATCATCCAGGATTCCCAGGAGCACCCCGTTAAAATTTTTCTGCCCGCCGAGATCATGCCGGGTGCGTATTTTTGCAGCCTGTCCGGCAAATCGCATGAAATCATCTTTTTTGGAAAGCGGTCTGTCCGGGCCCGGTGAGGATACTTCCAGCATATACGGGATATCGGCGTCAAGCTTGATCTCAAGGATATCTCTGAGCTGATTGCTGATCATGGTGCAGTCAGCAATCGTAATTCCTCCGGGCTTGCCGATATATGCCCTGAGAACCCAGCCTACAGGTTCGCGTTGATATTCAACATGGATCAGTTCCATACCTTCTGCAGCGCAAAGGGGGTCAGCCAGTTGCCTTGCCATTGATACGACCTGTTCCGGGGCAAACGACGGATCCTTTCCTGTTGCGGGTTTTCTAGTTTTACCTCTTTTTCTGTTTTTTCTCATAATCGCATTGAATACGATGCTGTTACTTTTCATTAAGAAAATAAAAAACGGGCTTTCTGCCCGTTTTTATCACATGCGCTACGTTTACGGTCCAACCCGGTTTCAAAGGCGCCTGCGCTGCTGCCTGTAAACCATTCCTTAGACGATAATGGAGCGGGCAACGAGACTCGAACTCGCGACACCAAGCTTGGGAAGCTTGTACTCTACCAACTGAGCTATGCCCGCTCATTATTGGTCAACCGGTAAATTACGCAATAAAAACCGCTTTGTCAATATCAAAATATACCGCCCGGCGCTCTGGACTCACCCCCTGCCGGATTCCGTGAGCGCTGTCCGGAAAGGGGGTAGAACCTGTCTCAATATTGTCTTCCGGCCAATATCTTTGTTGGCGTCTTATTCCAAAGCCTCGAAATACGCGCGTATGGCTGCTCTTTGAAACAAGACGATGCGGCGATCTTGAACCGAAATCCGAATGTTGAGAGGGGTTCTATTCAAGCAGATCGCGGATGGTTTTGAGTTCCCGGCGAATTTCTTCGATGGTTGGATGCGTTCGGGTTGGGGAGGATTGCGGGTTTCGGGATTTTAAATGTTTTTTTGCGCCCTGGATGGTAAATTTTTTAACATAGAGCAGGTGCTTGATTTTTAAAATTTCTTCGATATCTTTTTTGCGGTACAGGCGCTGGCCGGATTCACTGCGTCCCGGACGGATACTGGTGAATTCCGATTCCCAGAACCGGAGGATATATCCGGCCAGGCCGGTGATGTCGGTGACCTCTCCGATTTTGAAATAGAGTTTATCGGGTATGTTCGGTTCTGTCTCGGGGTTGGGGTGCATGTACGTTGCAGGCTGTAAGTTGTCGGTTGTAAAAATCTCCTTATCGGGGAAGCAGCACGCTGCTTCCCCGATATCCGGAAAAATGACGCAAGCAGAATACAACATAACAGAAAAATGCAAATGTTTTCAAGGAATAATCCGCGGGCATCCATAGCGGCATATTTTTATGAGAGGGCTTTACCGGTGCTTCGGGCAATCGCAGGGGCGGAGCTTGCGTTAAATGCTACTCCGGCAGCCCCGCATCAAATGCGGACAGTAGCTTCTCGGTGATCTCCTGGTGCAGGGCGTTGACCGGGCCGTCTTCAAGGGTTTGTTCATGGGAACGATAGGTTATGCGGATGGACAGGCTTTTTTTACCTTCTTCAATGGGTTTCCCCCGGTACACATCAAAAATCGTGATGTCTTCAATGATGCCCACCTGCAGGGCGTCAATCGTCCTTACGACATCCGCAGCCGGCACAGTTTCATCCATAATCAGCGTCATATCGCGAGAAGTGGCCGGAAACCTGGGAATCGGTGTGAATTCGATGTCTTCCGGCACAAGTGACATCAGCAAATCGATGTTTATCTCAAAGGCAAACACGGGTTGATGAATATCGAAGCGGTGCAAGACGGAAGGCTTGATCTCCCCGACGATGCCGATTTCCAGGTTGCCAGCACGGATGGCGGCGCTGCGCCCCGGGCGGGTATAGCTGCAAAGCGCCTCTTCCGCTTGCCTGTAAGCGACCTCTTTTATTTTGAGTGCGGAAAAAAGAGATTCCAGGATTCCTTTTATATCGTAGAAATCACAGGAAACCGGTTTTTCATGCCAGAGAGGGGGACGCCGTGCACCGGTCCACACGGCCGACAAAAGCCCTGTTTCATCCGGCAGGGATTCCGGGCCGTGGCTG
>JAWOAV010000070.1:0-61257 GCA_046498365.1 Desulfosalsimonadaceae bacterium | reverse complement strand
AACGGCAGGAAGCGAAGCCGTGTTTCCGGCCCATATGATTACCAGGGATTAAAAACCTACCAGCCCGGAGATTCTTTCCGCCATGTTGCATGGAAAGCGCTATCCCGGGGGCAGGGGGTCCTGACGAAGGATTTCGAAACCCCGGCCGCGCAGTCGGCCGTTATCTTCGATTTCAGCAAGGTGCGCGCGAGCGGCACCGAGGAAAGACTGTCCAAATTATGCGCCATGATTCTTCAGGCAAACGGGGAGAACCGGAAGTACGGCCTTGCGCTTCCCGGAAAAACCATATCGCCCGGGAGTGGAAACGCACACAGGCATCGATGCCTGAAAGCCCTGGCGCTTTTCAAAGAAAACGAATCCAATGGATGAGCGGCAAGAATATATTCCCTCGATACTTTTCGCCCTTTTGGTCGCCATATTCCCCCATGTGACCGATCTCCCCCTGTGGGTTATTGCCTGGTGCGCCTTCATGTGGGCATATGCACTCGTGTGTATGAAATACAACCGTCCCGTCCCGTCCCGGTTGCTCCGGAACGTGCTTACCGTGGTCGGCATTATCGGACTGCTGCTTACATTTCGCACCCGCATCGATGCCAGCGCCTATATCAGCCTCCTTGTCATAATGGCGGCCATAAAACCCCTTGAAATATCGACGCACCGGGACGGTATGGTCACGGTCTTTCTGGCCTACTTCATCGTCATTACCAGCCTCTTGAAGTCAGAAACGCTTTTGATGACTGTTTACATGTTTATCTCCGTTCTGGTGACAACGGCGGTCCTGGTCCGCATCAACGATCCCGGCGGGCGTTTCCGGGATCATTTTCGCCTGAGCGCCGTTATGCTGGCACAGGCGGTGCCGTTGATGCTGGCGCTTTTTTTTCTCTTTCCGCGGCTGGAAGGAAGCCTTGTGGGCATCTCCCGTTCGGAAACAGGGGTTACGGGGTTTTCGGAAACGCTGCGGCCGGGGGGGGTGTCCCGCCTTGTGGAGGACGACACGGTTGCATTCCGGGTGGAATTTGACGATGACATTCCGGATTTTGAGCATCTTTACTGGCGCGGCATTGTGTTCGTCCACTTCGACGGAACCGCGTGGCGCCAGCAGCGGCAGCTCAGCGAGGCGGCGCCTCCGGAACGGGAGAAAAAGGACGCAACGGGGTACAGCGTCATACTGGAGCCGCATCGCAGCCGATGGCTCTTTGCCATGGACTTTCCGGAACAGATACCGGAAGACGGCAGGATGTACGAGGACTTTACCGTGCTGTCACGAAAGCCCGTTTACCGCACGAAGCGGTATGCCATGGTTTCCGATAAACGCGATCACACCGGGAAAACGGATTTTCCGGCAGATGCATACACCCGGCTTGCCGGCGCAGGCAACCCGGAAAGCCGCGCGCTTGGTGCGCGTCTGGCTGAAAACGCCGCAGGAGCGGAGGAGATCGTAAGAAATGCGCTGGATTATTTCAGGGAGCGCGGTTTTGTATATACAGTGACCCCGCCTCTTGCCGGAAGAAATCCGGTGGACGATTTTCTTTTTGACGCACAAAGCGGGTATTGCGAGCACTATGCATCGGCCTTTGCCTTTTTGATGCGCTCCGCCGGCATTCCGGCCAGGGTGGTGGGCGGGTACCTGGGCGGCGAGATCAATCCTTACGGAAACTACCTGATCGTCCGCCAGTCTTATGCCCATGCGTGGGTCGAGGTCTGGAATGAAGAAAAGGGGTGGTTCCGGGTTGATCCGACAGCCGTGGTTGCGCCCGGGAGAATTGCCGGTGGCCCGGAAGGCGGCCTTTCGCCCGGTGAACTGCGGCGTTTTGCGGATCAATACCTGCAGCCCTTTTCCGCTTTTATCCAGCAGGCCAGGTTCGGATGGGACGCGTTTTCAAAAAACTGGCAGGCCTGGTTTGAAGGGTATTCTTTCGAACAGCAGAAAGCGCTGCTTGAACGGCTTGGTATCACGGATGCCTACCGGACCGGGCCGTTGGTGCTGCTGCTGGCAGGCTTCTTTTTGGTGTTCCTGTTTTTCGCCGTTTATCTGTTCATCCAGTTGCACGGAAAAACAGAACGTCCCGATGACGTGAAAAAACGCTACAGGCAATTTTTGCAGAAGATGTCCGGGGCGGGTGTTGAAAAACATCCCGGGGAGGGGCCGGGCGAATTTGCGGAAAAAGCGGCCGCGGCCCGGCCCGACCTGGCATCCGCCATCGGCGAAATCACAGCGCTTTACATCGTCTTGAGATATTCGCCGCTTCCCCCGGATGATGCGTATTTTCGGTTTGAAAAAGCCGTCAAGGGGTTTGCGCCGCCCAAACAACCGTAATACGGAAAAGGTTAATTTTCTTTGGGGGAAGGGGGGGTAGGGGTGCTCCCCCTGGCGATTGTGCGCGATTGGGATCGCTCTACGGCTCGTTACGCAACATCCTGCAATCAAAACCAATGCAGGATGTTTTGCGCCACTTCGCCAAAAGCGATCGACAATCACGCCCAATGTCGCCCGCGGGAGCACCCCCTACCCCCAAAGGAAATTCGTCATTTTATCGCTCGCAGCATTTATGTTGATTGCTCAATAAACGGTTGCTATGCAGTGTCTGGTCAGGAGGAAAAATGAATATTGAAATCCAGATCAATGGCAATATTGAACAAGCTGAAACGATAGCATTATGCCAAAACCTCTGTTTTTCAGAGATATTTCCAACAAACATGCGCTATATAAAATGATCCATTTCCTTGGGCCGGGGGGTGGTGGTGTTGCCTGAAAGCAACATTGGGAGGACGTGGCAGACCGCTCATGGAGAAGATGCGCCAGGCGTCCTGAATTGTTTGAGTCCCGCCATCGGCGGGGCGAGTTTTCAGGACGCGGCGGATCGAGCCATAGAGCGGTCGCCAGGTGCGCACAGTTGCTGAAGGCAATACCACCACCCCCGGGCCACAAGGAAATGGAACCGTATTCTGTATTTCATTCCGGGAGAATGCCGCTTGAAACGCATTTTCAAAAGGCTTTTGGGGAAAAATCCTGAAAAGAAGAAAAAACGGGGACAAGTCGCACCTCTTCCCGCGCCGGCCGTCGCCCAGATCGAGGTGACCACCCGTTGCAACTTCAAATGTACGATGTGCCCGCGGACCTATTATGCCGGTGAAAAGAACCTGGATTTTTCATGGGATCTGTTTGAACGGTTTTCTGCATTTTTCCCGAAGCTGCGCCTGGTTCATCTCCAGGGGTGGGGGGAGCCCCTCCTGCACCCTCAGATATTTGACATGGCCGCCCTGGTCCGGCAGAAAAATGTCCAGGTTGCTTTTACGACCAACGGATCGCTTCTGGATGAAAGGGCCATCGCCGAAATCCTGCATCTTCCCATGCAGCATGTCACCGTTTCCATCGCCGGTGCAGAGGCGTCGGTGCACAATGCCATACGCGTGGGCTCGGATCTTGACGCGCTGCTGGGCAGGGTGTCCAACCTGGTGGCGGCCAGAAAAAGGAGGGGATTGAAGGAGCCGGTTGTGCATCTTTCCTATATGGTGACGCGATCATCGGTTTCCGGGCTGCCGGAGATGGTGAGAAAAGCCTGTGAAATCGGCGTGGACAGGCTGGTGGCCCCCAACCTGGACTGCCCCGTAACCCGGGCGGAAGACGACCTTCGGATATTCGGGTTTGAAAAGCCGGACCAAGCGTATCAAAACGCAATCGACGAAGCGCAGATTGTCGCCAACAAACGGAAGCTCCGCTTGAACGTCTACCCCCTTACGCTCTCGGATGATGTTGTCATCTGCGAACTCAACCCGCTGGAACAGTTTTTTGTCAACGTGCACGGCGATGTCGCCCCGTGCACCTATGCAAGCGTAATGGGACGAACCGATTACTGCCGCTATTTCCTGGGGGAAGAGATTCCCACAAGCCCGCTGGTGTTCGGCTCCCTGGCAGAAGAAAATATGGATACGATCTGGAACGCGGAGCAATACCGCCGATTCCGGCGTCAGTATGCCAACCGCATGCAGGCATACAGGAATGTGGCCGCCGACAGGACAGACATACGCAGCATGTTCGAATTGGAGGCGTATTTTCGGGAAATCGACAAAGCCCTTTCAGAAAACCCGGTGCCGGGCTTCTGTTTGAAATGTTACAAGGCCTACGGGGCGTAAAAAAAGGATTCCCGGTTATTTTCTGGCCGCCAGCTGTCCGCACGCGGCGGAGATGTCGTCCCCCTTGCTCCACCGGATCATGGCCGTATAGTGCTTTTCAATCAAAGCCGCATGAAATGCCTCAATAGCGGACGCATCGGGCCGGCTGTAAGGGGACCCCTCGTGGGGATTGCAGGGAATGAGGTTGACTTTTCCCCGTATGGGTGCCAGCAGTTTCGCCAGTTGTTTTGCGTGTCCGACCGAGTCGTTTATGCCTTTAATGAGTATGTATTCAAATGTGATCCGGTCGCGGTGAATGCGGGCGTACGCTTTGCAGGCATCAAGAAGCATCTCGATGGGATACGTTCTGTTGACGGGCATAAGCATGTTCCGGGTCTCATCGTCCGGGGCGTTCAGCGATACGGCCAGCCGGATTTTGCTCTCTTTTCCCATAAGGGCGATTTTGGGCACAATGCCCGCGGTGGAAAGGGTAATGCGGCGGGAGGCGAATTTGAGCCCGTTTTCGGCATCGGTGATAACAGACAGTGCCTGCATGACATTTTCGTAGTTGGCCAGCGGTTCTCCCATGCCCATGAGCACGATATTGGTCAAGGGCCTGTCTTCCGGGCACATTTCCCGGGCCGCCATGACCTGGCCGATGATTTCGCCGGGAGTGAGGTTCCGGATAAGCCCGCCTTTTGCCGTCATGCAGAACGTACACCCCATGGCGCATCCGGCCTGGGTGGAAATGCACAGGGTGTAATGGTCTTTTTCGCCGATCAGTACGGTTTCAATTCGGTTGTCGTCTTCAAGCGCAAAGGCCAGTTTGCGGGTGCCGTCCGCAGCACGGCGGTCTTCGACCATAACGAGCGGGCGTATGGTGAAATGACGGGTCAATTGTTCCCGGACGCCCTTGTTGATGTTGGTCATATCATCGAACGATGAGGCTCTCCGGTTGTAAATCCACCGCATGACCTGGTCTGCGCGGAATGAACGCATGCTGTTTGCCTCGAACCAGGCGGCCAGCTGATTGCGGCTCAGTTCGGTGATATCGGTACGTTTTGTTTGATGGACCGGAGGGGTTTTGCTATGTGCGCCCGAAAGTTGAAACGTCATTGAGAAATCCGTATTTTGTATTGTTTTTATCCCGCAGGGGGATATTTTTTTCATTGTCCGCAGACGGAAAGCATACTATAATATTAGATCATTAAGCTTGACATGACAATGCGGAAATATTAATCTTGCAAGATTCTTTTAATAGCCGTTTCATCGGGTTGAAATAATAATACGCCATTATGTTTGAAAATTTAAGCGACAAACTGAACAACGCGTTTAAAAAGCTCAAGGGGCACGGCAAGCTCAATGAGAAAAACATCGAGGAGGGCCTGCGGGAAGTCCGTATGGCGCTATTGGAGGCCGATGCCCACTACAGGGTGGTCAAGCAGCTGATTGCCGGCATCCGGGAAAGGGCCATCGGGCAGGAGGTGCTGTCCAGTCTTACGCCGGCACAGCAGGTGATCAAGATCGTGAATGAGGAGCTTACCGACCTCATGGGGTCTAAAAATGAAGACCTCGACCTGTCCGGACCGGCCCCGGCCTCGATTATGCTGGTGGGACTGCAGGGTTCCGGCAAAACCACGACCGCCGGAAAGCTGGCTGTTTTTTTGCGCAAGGAGGGGCGCAAGCCCTACCTGGTACCGGTGGACGTGTACCGGCCGGCAGCCATTGACCAGTTGAAAAAACTGGGGGGGCAGATTTCGGTGCCGGTTTTTGACTCCAGCACGGACATGAAGCCCGTTGCTATCGCGAGGCTGGCTAAAAAAGCCGCCGCGGGCGAGGGCTGCGATACGCTGATTTATGACACGGCCGGCCGACTGCACGTGGACGAAGCGCTCATGGAAGAGCTGGTCGAAATCAAAAAAACGGTAACCCCTTCGGACATCCTGCTGGTTGCCGATGCCATGACCGGACAGGATGCGGTCAACATCGCCGGTTCGTTTAACGAAAGGCTCGATATCGGCGGGGTCGTGCTGACCAAGATGGACGGCGACGCCAGGGGCGGGGCCGCCCTTTCCATCAAGGCGGTGACCGGAAAACCGATCAAATTCGTGGGTGTCGGGGAACAGTCCAGCGCCCTGGAAAAGTTTCATCCGGACCGTATGGCCTCCCGTATTCTCAACATGGGGGACATGCTCTCTTTTATTGAAAAAGCGCAGAGCGCGGTGGATGAAAAAGATGCGGCGATACTGGAACAGAAGCTCCGGAAGAATGAATTTACCCTGGAGGATTTTCGCGACCAGATGGCATCGGTGCGCAAGATGGGCTCGATCGGCGATCTGCTTAAAATGATTCCCGGTATCGGCAAGAGCAAGCAGTTGAATAACGTCAATATTGACGACCGGGAGCTTGTGCGGATTGAGGCGATCATCAATTCCATGACGCCGGCGGAACGACGGCAGCACAATATCATCAACGGCAGCCGGCGAAAAAGGATTGCAAAGGGAAGCGGAACGAACGTTCAGGACGTCAACAAGCTTCTGAAGAATTACAACCAGGTTTTGAAAATGTTAAAAAAATTCAACAAGGGCGGTAAAATGCGCGGAATGCCACGCGGCATGATGCCATTCTAACGCCCATCCGGAAAAGACCGGTTTGTTTTTCCGGCAGGACACTTTCTAATAAGGAGAGATCGATTAATGGCAGTTAAAATAAGACTGGCAAGGCATGGCGCAAAGAAAAAACCCTTTTACCGGATCGTGGTGGCAGACAGCCGGTATCCCCGGGAAGGCCGATTTCTTGAAAATGTCGGCACGTATAATCCAATGGTGGATCCGGCCCAGGTCACCCTGAAAGAGGATCGCATCGCCTATTGGATCGAAAAGGGTGCCACTCCCTCGGATACGGTGAACAGCCTGCTGAAAAAAGAAGGTTTCGGCAAGACCGCCGCTCCTTCCGCGTAGCAGCCTGTGAAACAACAAAGGATCGGTTTTTGACCTTGTTTTTTGGCCCCGGACTCGCTCCGAAATTTCCCAGCAGCCATTTAAAGGAGATGTATCTATGAAAGAGCTGATCAATTACATTGCAAAGGCGCTTGTGGACAATCCCGATGAGGTCACGGTTACGGAGGTCGAGGGAGACCAGACATCCGTACTCGAACTCAAGGTGGCGAAGGAAGACCTGGGGAAAGTAATCGGAAAACAGGGACGTACGGCACGGGCCATGCGAACCATATTGAATGCCGCATCCGCCAAGATCAAAAAGCGAACGGTTCTTGAAATTGTGGAAGACTAGACCGGCGAAATGGATCGGGACCGGGTTCTCCAGATAGGTAAAGTTGTAGGGGTTTTCGGTCTCAAGGGGGAGCTCAAGGTGTTTGCACTGGCCGAGGAGAAGACGCTTTTTGACCCGGGGCGCAGCGTCCTGCTCCGTGAGCCGCAAGGGTTGTACACCCCCTATACGGTAAGCACTGTCAAGCCGCATAAGAATATCCTCCGGATTTGTTTTGAGGGGATAGGGGATCGAACGGCAGCGGAGACCCTGGTGGGGTCGGGCCTTTTTATTGCCAGGGCCGATCTTCCGGAAACCGACGCCGATACTTGGTACTGGTGCGATTTGATCGGGCTGGAGGTTTACGGCATGGAAAACAACTATATCGGCCGCGTCACATCCATGATCGAAACCGGCAGCAACGACGTGTTCGTGGTCACGGGCGATGATAGCGAAACCCTTATTCCGGCCATTGCGTCGGTTGTCGTTGACATTGATCTTGAAAACGGACGCATGCGGGTGGAATTGCCGGAAGGCCTGTAAGCGGCCTTTGAAAAAGGTGCAAGGGGAAAGATGAATTTTACGGTGGTAACGATCTTTCCCGGAATGCTGGAGGCGTTTGCCTCCCACGGCATTGTCCGTCGGGCCGTTGAAAGTGGCCGCATCACGATCGGGGCGATCGATATCCGGGATTTTGCCGAAGGCCGGCACCGGGTTACGGATGACCGTCCCTACGGCGGCGGGTCGGGGATGGTCATGAAACCGGAGCCGCTGGCCGGCGCGATACGCTGCGCCAGGGAGGCCTGCCCGGGCGCGAAAACCATCCTTTTGTCCCCCCAGGGGAGGCGCTTTGATCAGCCGGAAGCGAGGGCCCTTGCCGAGTGCAGGGGCATTGTTTTTGTCTGCGGCCGCTACGAGGGGGTGGACGAGCGCGTATATGAAAACTTTATCGATGACGAGCTGTCCATCGGCGATTATGTGTTGAGCGGAGGGGAGCTGGCCGCCATGGTCATTATGGACGCCGTCATCCGTCTTGTTCCGGGCGTCCTGGGCAATGAGCAGTCTCCGGAGGCGGATTCCTTTTCGGACGGGCTGCTTGAACATGCACATTATACGCGGCCACCGGAGTTTGAAGGAGAGTTTGTTCCGGACGTTTTGCTTTCCGGGCATCACGGGGATGTTGAGCGGTGGCGGCTTGAATCCGCCCTGGTGCGGACGTTTTTGAAGCGCCCGGACCTTATGGAAAAACGGCGCTTCAGCGCCGAAGAAAAGCGGATTCTGCAAAGATGGTCGCGTGCCATTGAATCCATCGTCCGGCAAGACGATCGGGAAAATGATCGGTAAAATGACCCCGAAAATGAATGATTGACGAACGGTGGAAACGGCTGTATACCATCGCAGCGGCAGAAAATCACCCCATCGGTGAAAACAGGTCAGGTCGGTTTCAGTGGGAATACTCAGTATCGCCTTGGTTCATTACCCTGTAAAGGGCAGAAAAGACGAAACCATCGCGTCGGCGATCACCAACCTGGACCTTCATGATATCGCACGGGCTGCGAAAACCTACGGTGTGGAACGATTCTACGTGGTAACGCCTCTGGAAGACCAGAAGGTGCTGGCGGAAAAAATCGTGTCCCACTGGCAAAACGGTGCCGGGGCGGCATACAACCCTGACCGGGGGCGAGCCCTTGACCTGGTGAAGGTCATGTCCGGTATGGAGGAAGTGAAGGCCGATATTGAACAACACTACCGGGGAGAGGTAAAAATCGTCGCCACCAGTGCGGTAAAAAATATGCGCAGTATCGGTTTTCCCGCGTTTCAAACGATTCTTGCGGCCCCTGAAAACGAAAACCGGGTGTATTTGCTTGCTTTGGGAACCGCATGGGGACTGGCGGACGAATTCATGGAAATCGCGGATTACATACTGGCGCCCATTTGTGGAAAATCCGGATACAATCATCTTTCGGTACGGTCGGCGGCGGCCATCATGCTGGACCGGATACTGGGGGACAGGGACACCGGAATATAGAAATATTTGTTTGCTTTTCATAAAAATACGGGGAAGCGCTGCTGCGCCACGGTTTTGCAAGTCGTCCCTTTTTGAAGCAAGGCGACACCAATAAAGCGGATCCGGTCTTGTCTCTGACCTGGCAGGAGCCGATAAAACAGTTGAGAGGATATATCATGGACGTTATCAAGCAGATTGAAAAAGAGCATCTTCGTTTGGACCTGGAGGAGTTTTCACCCGGCGACCGCGTAAAGGTTCATGTCCGGATCCGTGAGGGGGAAAAGGAGCGGGTGCAGGTATTTCAGGGCATTGTCATCCGAAAGAAAAACGGCACAACCGACGCCTCCTTTACGGTGCGCAAGGTTTCCTACGGCATCGGCGTAGAGCGGATCTTTCCCACCAATTCTCCCGCCATTGACAAGATTGAAGTCGTTGAAAAAGGCAGCGTACGGCGTTCCAAGATTTATTATCTCCGGGGTCTCAAGGAAAAAGCCGCCCGCATGAAGCTGCGCAGGAAGTAGGGCCGGATCGAAAACCGGAATACAGTGCCCGAACGGAAAGGATTGTTTTTGTCCGGGCCTGAAAAGACAGGGCCATTTCCATGGAGACTGCCGATCAGGAAGGCCGGATGTGTCAATCCACGTGGCTGTATGAGAAAAAGGCCTTTGATGAAGGCTTTGCTAAGGTGGCGGGGGTGGATGAAGCGGGCCGCGGACCCCTTGCCGGGCCGGTGGTTTCCGCGGCGGTCCGCCTTCCGCGTGGTTTTTCCGTTGACGGAGTGACCGATTCCAAGCGCCTGACGGCCACCAAAAGAAGCATGCTGTATGACGAAATATACCGGGAAGCGATCAGTATCGGCATTGGTATCGTTGATCCGGTCGTGATCGACCGGATCAATATCCTGCAGGCATCCCTGACGGCCATGGCGATAGCGGTGGAGAACCTGGACCCATTTCCGGATTGCCTGCTTATCGACGGCAATCGCGCCATTTCGCCTGCCATATTCATGAAAAAGCCGCTTGCACTGAAACAGGAAACCATCGTGGGCGGAGATGGAAAATCCATTTCCATTGCCGCAGCTTCCATCGTGGCCAAGGTCACGCGCGACAGGATCATGGAGGCCTATCACGCAGATTATCCGGAGTTTAATTTTTCCGGGCACAAGGGATACGGCACGAAAGCCCACCTGGAAGCCATAGCGCAGTTCGGATGCTGCCCCATCCATCGCCGAAGCTTCAAGGGGACGGGCGGCGCGATTTTGAAGCAGGGGGAACTCTTTGCCGTCCGCAATTGATTTTCAAAAAACCCTATCGTCGCGGCACCCCTTGCGAGAGCCCTGTTTCCCTGATCTCTGGTCATACGAAATGATCAATTTCAGCCGGGCGGCACCGGGTCTTGCCTGGGCAATATCCGGTGCCGACCGGTGGAAATTGCCCTTTAACTGCACGGAAAGTACCTGCGTAGATGCCGCATGAACGACAGCAATACGGACAATTCGGTGAAAATCTGGCCGCAAGGCACCTTGCAGCAGAAGGGTACCGGATTGTCGAGACCAACTACAAAAATCGCTTTGGAGAAATCGATCTTATCGCCATGGACGGCGAAACGATCGTTTTTGTCGAGGTAAAGTCCCGCCGGAGCGGCCGGTTCGGTACCGCCAGGGCATCCGTGAGCAAAGCCAAGCAGCGAAAGATTTCCATGGTTGCACTGGGCTACCTGAAATCAAACAACGGCATCCACCAGAAGGCGCGATTTGACGTGGTTACCGTCAATGCCTGCGGCGCCCATCCGGAAAGCAACATCGAAGTAATCAAAAACGCGTTTGCTCTCGCTTATGGATGACGGAAAAAACAGGGCGGAAAAAGGCGTTCTCTATATTGTCGCCACCCCCATCGGTAACCTCCAGGACATGACCTTCCGTGCCGTGGATATCCTGAAAAGCGTTGATGTGATCGCTGCGGAAGACACCCGCCATACTTTGCGCCTCCTCTCCTTCTTTCACATTCGTGGGACAATGACCCCCTGTCACGAACACAACGAAAACCAGTGCGCAGACCGGCTGGTGGAACAACTGGCCGCTGGAAAAAGTGTTGCCCTGGTGTCCAATGCCGGGACCCCCTCGGTATCCGACCCCGGGTATCGCCTCGTCAAAAAAGCCATTTCCGCCGGTATAAAAGTGGTCCCCCTGCCGGGGGCCTCTGCGCTCGTGACTGCCATTTCCGCTTCTGCCATGCCTTCGGACATGTTTTGCTTTGTCGGTTTTCCCCCCCGGAAAAAAAGCGCTCAGGATGCGCTGCTGCAGGGCCTGTCCGGGAGAAAAGAAACACTTGTTTTTTATGAATCGCCAAAGCGCCTGCTTTCGTTGCTTTTGGCAATAGAGCGTCACATGGGCGACCGGTATGCCGTTATGGCGCGGGAGTTGACCAAGATTCACGAGGAGTTTCTCAGGGGGCCGGTTTCCCTTCTCATCGAAGAACTGGAAAAACGGGCCTCGATCAAAGGGGAAGTGACGCTTCTGGTTGCGGGAAAGCCGGACGAAGAGAAGGTGGACAGCAATCGGCTCGAAGAAGACATCCGGGCTTCGATGGCGGAAAACCAGCTGTCCCCGTCGAAGCTTGCAGCAAGGCTTGCAAAGCGTTATAATGTATCCAAAAACGAAATTTACCAGGAAATATTGACGATCAAATCCCGGGGCGAAACGGACGGGAGCGACGATGAAAGACGATGAAAAAGGAGAATCGGTAAATGGACAAACTTGACGCAATATTCAAACCCCGGGCGGTTGCGGTTATCGGCGCATCATCCACCAAAGGGAAGGTCGGGCACGACATTTTTGCCAATCTGCTTCGCGGCGAATTCAAGGGGACGCTTTACCCGGTCAATCCCGGCGCCAGGTCCATTCTGTGCGTGCCCTGCTATAAAAGCGTTCTGGACATTGACGATGACATTGACCTGGGTATGATCATCCTGCCGCCAAAAGCGGCGCTCGAAGCGGTAAAGGATTGCGTCAAGAAGAACGTCAAGGGCCTTGTGATTGTGTCTGCGGGTTTCAAGGAAATTGGCGGGGAGGGGGCGGAAATCGAAGAGGAGATCGCCCGCATATGCCGTAAAGCCGACATACGGCTCATTGGCCCCAACTGCCTGGGCGTTATCAATCCCCACGGGGATGTGCGCTTGAACGCCAGTTTTTCAACGCATATGCCGGAGTTCGGCAACATCTCGTTTATTTCCCAGAGCGGCGCCCTGTGCACATCGGTCCTTGATTTCGCCCAGTCCCGGGGGTTCGGTTTTTCCAAGTTTGTTTCCATCGGCAACAAGGCGGATGTCGATGAACTCGATTTGCTCCGATACTATCACAAGGACCCGGAAACCCATGTTATCATGATTTACATGGAAGCCCTCCGCATGCGCCCTGGCATTATACACGAAGTAAAGCACATTGTGTCCGGGCACAGACCAACGCCGATACTGGTGATCAAGTCCGGAAAAACCGCGGCCGGTGCCAGTGCAGCCTCATCGCATACCGGATCCATTGCCGGCACCGAGGCCGTCTACAATGCCATTTTTGACGCGTCCGGTATCATACGGGTGGATACCGTCGACAGCCTGTTCGATTACGCCATTGCCTTTGGCGCCGGCCGGATCCCCGATGGAAATCGCGTGGCAATCATCACCAATGCTGGCGGTCCGGGGATTATCGCCACGGACATGAGTGAAATATCCGGGTTGAAGCTGGCGCGTTTCAGTAAAAATACCGACGATATCCTGCACCAGTATCTTCCGCCGACAGCCAATTTTAACAACCCGGTGGATGTCATCGGGGACGCCTCCAGCGACCGCTACCGGTATGCCCTGGAAGCGGTGATTAATGATGAAGGTGTCGACTGCGTACTGATGATTCTTACTCCCCAGTCCATGACCGACGCCATTGGCACCGCCAAAGCCATCGTCTCTATTTACCGGGAGACGACAAAGCCCATCATATGCTGTTTCATGGGGGTCGTGGACGTATCCGCCGGGGTGAAGTACCTTCATGAAAACCACGTGCCCGTGTATTCGTTTCCGGAAAATGCCGCCAAGGCAATGGGCAAACTCTACGAGGCCACCAAGTGGCTGACCCGGAAAATTCTTCCCCAGTATGACCTGCGCTTTGATCGGGAAAAGGCTGGCCGGATCGTAGCGCAATCCATAGAAAGCGGAAAAATGGTTTTGGGGGAATATGACGGCGCCGAATTGTTGAAATGCTATGGGTTCGAGCTCCCCCCCATGGAAATTGCCGCCTCGGCGGATGATGCCGCTGCAATTGCCGATAAGATCGGATACCCGGTGGTGATGAAGATCGCATCCTCCGATATACTGCACAAATCGGATGCCGGCGGCGTGGTTTTGGGGTTGAAGAATCCGGAGGCGGTTGCAAAAGCCTATGATGAGATTGTGAAAAATGCAGCTGCGTATAAGCCGGATGCCGTGATTGAAGGGGTGCTGGTGCAGAAAATGGCGCCTGCCGGGCAGGAGGTGATCCTGGGCGTCAGCAAGGACCCGGAATTCGGTCATTTGCTCATGTTCGGGCTGGGGGGTATTTACGTGGAGCTGTTTAAGAACGTTACCTTCCGGCTGGCCCCCATCGGACGAAACAACGCGCGCCGGATGATAACGGGCATAAAGGGGTTCGAGGTGCTCACCGGCTTCCGGGGTAAGCCCGAGGCGGATATTGAAACTTTAGAAAAAATGCTCGTCAGCCTTTCCAACATGGTCATGGATAATCCGCAGATCAAGGAACTCGATATCAACCCGCTCCTGGTTCATGAAAAAGGGAAAGGGGCAACGGTTGCAGACATTATCATCACCTTTGAAAACGGCGGTGATATCGGGTAATTTTGCATCAAAAGTACGCAGGCCACAAAGGAGGAGTATGGCCACGAAAGAGTCCTTTGCCATCATCGGATGCGGCCGCGCCGGCACGGCCTTTGCCAGAGCGCTTTCCGACGCGGGTTATACGCCTTCCGGATTTGCCAGCAGAAGCCTTTCCTCGGCCAGGCGGGTATCGGATATTGCCGGTTATCAAGGCGCAAATGTTTCGACGTTTCCCTGGGAGGTCACCGGGGAGGCCGATTTCGTCCTTGTTACAACGCCGGACGACGTTATCCGGCATACGGCCGAAGATATGGCCGTACACGCCGGCATGAAAAAGGGGGCCGCTGCGTTTCATTGCAGCGGTGCCCTTTCGTCGACCGAATTGGCTTCTCTTGCCGATGCCGGTTTTCAAACAGGATCCATTCATCCGCTGCAGAGCTTCGGGGCCGCTCCTTACGGAAAAAATCCGTTTGAAGGCATCATGATGGGCATTGAGGGGGACCGGGAAGCCGTGGAAAGGGCCCGGATAATGGCGGAAGCCTTGGGGGCGACGCCGTTTCAAATCGATACGGCAGGGAAAATGATCTATCATGCTGCAGCCGTGGTGGCATCAAATTACCTGGTCACGCTCATGAAATCCGCTATGGCGCTGCTTGGCGCCTCCGGGGTCGATCCGGAAAAGGGCTTTGCCATTTTAAAGCCGCTGATAATGGGAACCCTTGGCAATATCGAAAACAGCGGGCCCGTTGATGCCCTGACCGGACCAATCGTGCGGGGGGATACGGCCATCGTCCGGGCGCACGTTGCGACGATACGCCGGGATACACCGCAAATGCTTGCGCTTTATCAATTGCTCGGAAAGCATACCGTTGAAATTGCCTCCGAACGCGGCAGCATCTCCGATGAAAAGAGGCGAGAGCTGCTGTCGGCTCTCTCGGGGTAAGGGTCCCTACGGGGGCGGAATTTACAATTGCAATTGAAAGCGGATTATAACTGATGGCTCCGTAAAAGTCTTGATCAGACGGCTTTGAAAAAAGTTCAAGATCAAGGCGCGTGCAATTTTTGAAGAATTGAGCGTACTTAGCCGTACGTGAGATTCTTCAAAAATTGCGCGCAACGCAGATATTGGACTTTTTGCGAAGTCGTCATACCTAAATGCGGTATATCTTCAATCTCCCCCCCAATTTTTCATTGGCCGCCGCCAGTTTTTCTTCGCTGGATATGACCGCCACGCCCGAGGGGGTGTTTTTCTTCGCAAAATACCGGCGGGCGGTATTTTTCACCGCTTCCATGTCTACCGTGAGCAGTTTTTGTTTGAACTGCCTGCGCATATCGTCGGACAATCCGGTCAGCCTGCGGTAAAAATCCTTTCTGGCGGCATTCTGCGGCGGATCCGGATGGTCGATATCGGCGCAGACCTGTAGAATCGCTTCCTTGATATCGTCCTCATTGCAGTGTCCCGTCTCCATAAAGGAAAGTACCCCGTCGTACACCGCAAGCGTGTTTTCAATATGCGGATCCCGGTAGGATCCGAAATAAAAAAGACCGTTTTCACTCTGGTACATGGAAAAACCGCCGTACGCCCCGCCTTTTTCCCTGATTTCCCGGTGCAGGTACATGGATTTCAAAAGTTTGCTCAAGACCGCCAGCGCCGGCGCATCTTCGTGATCCAGTCGCCTGGTTTCCATAACCCTGGCCACAAAGGACACGGCGGTGGACGTTGCCCATCCTTCGTAGGGACTTTCCGGTTCAAGCCGGTACTGGGGCGGCGCAAACCCCGCATCCGGATCGGTGCCGAGCCGCGTGTAGACGGATTCTACAATGTCTGCGGCTTTATCGATATCCAATTTTTCTCCGGTAAGGACCGTTTTGATGTTGTTTCGCCTAAACAGGAAGCTTGCGATCCGGCGCAAGTCGCCGGAGATGGCCTCGAGTTTTTCTTTTGAAAGATCCTGTGTCAGTTGTTTTATGAATTGCAACTGGTAGATGCCGTGCCAGGTTTCGTTCAGGGCGCCGGCGCCGGAAAAGTTTCTTGCGGCAAGGGATATGGCAAGGCGGTGGCCGTTGTGGACCACCGAGGATTCCATGTCGGACCGGACTTCCAGCAAAAGCGTCTTCAACCGCTCCAGATCTGAAAAGTCGAACGCGCACAGCAGGTTTTCGATGATGTCCAGCATTTCTCCGGTATTTTTTGAAAGCGACTTGCCGGAAAGGGTCACCATCGGCAGGCAGGCGTCCTCCTTTTGGCGGAAGCTGTTTCCCGCCGAAACGCTCAGGCCCAACCCGCCGGTATACTGGTCGATTCTTCTGGCCATTTCCACGTAATCGATGCCCCGGCAGCCGATGCGGGTTGCGGTGTGGCAGAAAAACGAAACCAGCGGCAGGAGGTCTTCCGGCAGCGATTTGAGTCCCATCACTGCGGTGTAGTAAAAGATTCCCGAAGTGGGTTGTTCATAACGGATCATTGAAAGATCGTCTGCTGCGCTGCTTGGAGAGATTGTCAGGATGTCGGGGGAAATGTCCTCAAGCGCAAGGGTCGGCAGACAGGAGAGGTCTTCCGCTTCATCCTGGCGTGCAGCAAGGCGGAGGGAATCCTCCCTGATTTTTTGGATATCCGATTCCGATAAGCTCAGGCGCAGTTTTTCGAGTTCCGCCTGTTCCCGCTCGTTTTGTTTTTGCGCCAGCGCGGGGTCGGGCTTCAGGAGGATGAGCGCCCGGTGGGGGTTGTCCAGCAGAAAGCGCTGGATCCGTTTTTCAATCAATCCTCCCTCTGCAAGCTCCCTGTGGAATCTTTCGAGCAGGGAATCCAGCTGGAGGGTCGCCGCCGGATCGCCATGGTGGACCCAGTCTCCGCAGCACCGCAGAAGAAGCTTCAGCCCGTAGGGAAACGGCGCATTGGAAACTTCTTTCCGGTGGAATTCAATCTGGTGAAGGGCCGTTTCGACCAGTCGCCGGTCGATTCCTTTTTCAACCAGCTCGTGTAAAACCGCAAAGATGATGTTCCCGACCGCTTCTGCCGCATCCGCTTCTACATCTTTTAAGCCGCAGGCAAACATCGTGTCCTTGTTTTCCGAATCGTATCCGGACCCGTCGCTCAGGGTGGATCCCAGCCCGGAATCCATCAAGGCTTTTCTCAATGGGGATCCGGAATTGCCGATGAGTACCTGCTCGATCACGGTCATTACGAGGACTTCAAATGCATCCCGTATATCGGGGCCGAGCCATGCGAGGCATGCCTGGCATTTTTTTTCGAGGTGCTCTTCCGGGTCCGCTGCATAATAATACGTTGCGGCTTTCGGGCTTTTCCAGCGGGGCTGGGACGGCACTTCGGTATCCGGATGGATGTGGGAGTAATCGGATAAAACCGTCTCTTCGATAAACACAAGATGGTCTTTGAGCGGAAAATCGCCATAGGTATAAAAAAAAGCATTGCTGGGGTGGTAATGGTACCGGTGAAATTCATGCAGGGCGTTGTGGGTCAGCTTCGGAATTTCCTCGGGTTTCCCGCCCGAATTGTAGCTATACGTGGTGTCCGGGTAAAGGGCATTCAGAATGGAGCGACCCATGACCTGATCCGGCGACGACATGGCGCCTTTCATTTCATTATAGACAACCCCCTTGTAAACCAGTCGGAAACCATCCGGCGCATCCGCGTCCGGTTCAACGTCCAGCCGGTGTCCTTCCTGCATGAAGCTCAGGCGATCCAGGCGGGGGTGAAAAACCGAATCCAGGTATACGGCCATCAGGTTGTAGTAGTCTTTTCGGTTCTGGGTGGCAAACGGGTACATGGTCCAGTCCGAGGCGGTAAGGGCGTTCATAAAGGTGTTCAGGCTGCGCTTCATCATTGAAAAAAAAGGGTCCTTCACCGGATATTTGGCAGAACCGCAAAGAGCGGTGTGTTCCAGGATATGGGCGACCCCGGTAGAATCGCGGGGAACGGTTTTCAATGTTACGGCAAAAGCGTTTTCCGAATCCGGCCGGCTGACGTGTATATGCCGCGCACCCGTGGCTGTATGCGCGAGTTCATAGTAAAATGCGGCGATTTCTGGAATTTCCGCAATTTTTTCAACAATGTATCCGCCGATACGGCTGCCGGTTTCAAGATCGGGATTTCTGGGATCGGTCTGTTGCATAAAATTCATTTCTCCGTTATTGTTACGTCCTTACGACGCTGCCATATCCGGATTTCGGTTCCGGAAGCCGACTAAGCGGTTGGGGCCGAAAGGCAATTTTGAGACTGATTTTATAAAAATGTATACGATACTGCCATGCATTTATTAAAAATACAAACCATATCATGCCAAAAGGCTGAAACCGGATAACGGCAACATGGGTATTTCTGCGTTTGCCGGGATGTATTCACTCTATTCATAAGAATTTTTATTCATTTTTTTTTTACGAAATTTTCCTTTTCATAAAATAAGGAATGGATCCATTGACGTTTCCAGGCCGTATTCTTGCAGCGAAAAATCTTTTTCCCAAAAAACATATGGGGCAGAATTTCCTCGTAGACCCTTCCACCGCTGAAATGATCGTTCGTCGTGCCGGCGTTTCAGCTAAAGACGCGGCAATCGAGATCGGTGCCGGTTTAGGCGCACTGAGCGTCCCTTTGGCACGCTGTGCAAAAACCCTGTACGCTGTGGAAAAAGACCGGGATCTGATGAAAATTCTTTCAGACCTGTTTGAGGAAAAGGAAATTGGCAACGCCATACTGATCAACCGGAATATTTTTGACATCGACCTTTCGGAAATCGCGCAGGCAGAGAACACCAAGCTGATATTGTTCGGCAATCTTCCCTACAACATTTCTTCACAGGTCGTCATCTGGGCGATTGAACACCGGCAATGGATTGACCGGGCCGTTTTCATGTTTCAAAAAGAAGTCGCCCAAAGGATCGCGGCATCACCGGGAAGCGGAGACTACGGCCGTTTGTCCGTTATGGTGCAGTATTGCAGCCGGGTGAAGCGAATCGCCAGGCTGGATGCCCGCCAATTTTATCCCCGGCCGAAAGTCGACTCGGAGGTCATAGAATTTTGCTTTGAACAAGGGGGCCGTCCACCGGTCGTCGATGAAACCCTGTTTGCGGCCGTGGTCAAGGCGGCGTTCGGGAAACGGCGGAAAACGCTTAAAAATGCACTCGGAAGCGGCGGTATCGGCATTGATGATCAAACGGCCGCATGCCTGTGGGAAAAAACGGCCATTAATCCGGCCCGGCGCGCTGAAACGCTTACGGTTTCCGAGTTTGTGGAGCTTACGAACGCACTTGAAAAATTAAGGGGGATTCCCCGTCAGGCTCGCTGAAAGGTCCGGGGGAAGGGAAACACGTTTAAATTTTCTTTACAAGTATTGGCAACAAGGATATATTTATAGGCTTAGACTTGGGTAAATCGTGGCCGAACGGAAAAGACGTTTTTTCAGGCACGAAACAAGGCCCCGCCCGGGAAGCCTTCCGGCATACATAATGTTTTGCCCCCCGGTTGGCCCCTTCCCTGAAAAAGGGGTATGTTTTTTATGTCCGATCGTAAAAACCGCAGGCTGGGAGGTTTCAAAAACCTTTTATCCGCTTTACCATTTTTCACGTTCAGTATTTTTGACAATCAATTTTGATAATCAACAAATGGAGTTATCTGTCATGACAAAAAGAATGCAGACAATTGACGGCAATACTGCCGCAGTCCACGTGGCCTACGCACTGAGCGACGTGGCGGCGATTTATCCGATTACCCCGTCCACATCCATGGGGGAGACCGCCGACGAGTGGGCCGCGGCCGGACGCAAAAACATTTTCGGGCAGACCCTGAGCGTGCGGGAAATGCAGTCTGAAGCCGGTGCGGCCGGCGCGGTTCACGGCTCTCTGGCAGCGGGTGCATTGACATCCACATTTACGGCGTCCCAGGGACTTTTGTTGATGATCCCGAACATGTACAAGATTTCCGGGGAACTGCTGCCGGGCGTGTTTCATGTTTCCGCAAGAGCCCTTGCGGCGCATGCCCTGTCCATTTTCGGGGACCACAGCGATGTCATGGCGGTGCGCCAGACCGGGTTCAATCTGCTCGCCTCCGGCTCCGTGCAGGAAGCCATGGATCTCGCCCTTGTTGCCCACCTTTCCGCAATCGACAGCAGCCTCCCGTTTATTCATTTTTTCGACGGGTTCCGGACCTCCTCGGAAATCCAGAGAATACATGTTATCGATTACGACGATATCGCCTCTGTGGTCAATCATGACGCCATCCGCGATTTCCGGGAGCGGGCCATGAATCCTGAACATCCGCATGTCCGGGGGACCGCCCAGAATCCGGATATCTATTTTCAGAACCGGGAAGCGGCAAATACCTATTACCTTGCCATTCCGGACATCGTCATGGACAGCATGGAGACGGTCGGAAAGCTTACGGGCCGGAAATACAAGCTTTTTGATTATGTCGGGCACCCCGATGCGGAAAGGGTCATCATTTCCATGGGATCGTCCACAGAAACCATCGAGGAAGTCGTCAACCACCTCAACAAGAAGGGGGAACGGGTCGGCTTGCTCAAGGTGCGCCTCTACCGGCCCTTTTCCATCGAACATTTTCTGGGGGCCCTGCCGCGCACCGCCGAACAATTGACCGTGCTGGACCGTACCAAGGAACCCGGTGCCATCGGTGATCCCCTATACCTGGATGTCTGTGCCGCATTTGTGGAATACGGGGAGATACCCGACATCACCGCAGGCCGCTACGGATTAGGTTCCAAAGAATTTACACCGGGAATGGTTAAGGCGGTTTTTGACAACATGAAAGCTATCTCCCCCAAGCACCACTTTACGGTTGGCATCAAGGACGACGTCACCTATACCTCCCTTGACGTTCCCGAAGAGCTCGATACCACGCGTGAGGGAACCATTCAGTGCAAGTTCTGGGGGTTTGGTTCGGACGGCACCGTGGGCGCGAACAAGAGCGCCATCAAGATCATCGGGGATCACACGGAACTGTATCCCCAGGCGTATTTTGCCTACGACGCCAAGAAATCCGGCGGGGTAACCGTCTCCCACCTGCGGTTTTCCGAGCATCCGATACAGTCCACCTACCGGGTTCACATGGCGGATTTTATCGCATGCCATAAACCCAATTATGTCTGGCTCTACGACATTCTGGAAGGCATCAAGGATAATGGGACGTTCCTGCTCAATTCCCCGTGGTCCCTTGCGGACATGGAAACCGAACTGCCGGCGGACATGCGCCGGACCATTGCCGGGAAAAATCTGAAATTTTACAATATTGACGCTGTCAAGATCGCCGGTGCGGTTGGCTTGGGCGGCCGGATCAACATGATCATGCAGACCGCGTTTTTCAAGCTCGCCAATGTACTCCCCTTTGAAGAGGCGGTGGACTACCTGAAAAAGGACATCCACAAGACCTACGGAAAGAAAGGGGACAAGGTCGTTCAGATGAACCTGGACGCCGTGGACCAGACGCTGGCCAACCTGGAGGAACTCCAGTATCCCGAATCCTGGAAAGACGCCGGCCGGGAAGCCGCACTGGATAAAGACGTTCCCGATTTTGTCAAGGATGTTATGGAGCCCATGAACAGGCAGCAAGGGGATTTGCTTCCGGTCAGCGCGTTTGAGCCGGACGGCATTTTTCCGGTCGGCACCAGCCGCTATGAGAAACGGGGCGTGGCGATTACGGTCCCCGAGTGGATCCCGGAAAACTGCATCCAGTGCAACCAGTGCGCTTTCGTATGCCCCCATGCGGCGATACGCCCCGCCCTGGTCACCGAAGAAGAGCTCTCGGATGCGCCCGATTCCTTTACAACCATCGATGCCGTGGGCAAGGAGCTGAAAGAGTACAAGTTCCGTATCCAAGTGTATGCGCTCGATTGCCAGGGCTGCGGCAACTGCGCCGACATATGCCCGGCCAAGAAAACCGCTCTTGTCATGAAGCCGCTTGAAACGCAGGCCAAGGAGCAGGAAGCCAACAGGGAATTTTATGAAACCCTGCCAAACCGCAGCGAACTGGTAAAAGCGACGACCGTCAAAGGGAGCCAGTTCTGTACGCCGTTGATGGAGTTCTCCGGTGCCTGCGCGGGCTGCGGCGAGACGCCTTACGTGAAGTTGCTGACGCAGCTCTACGGCGACCGGATGGTTATTGCCAACGCGACCGGCTGTTCGTCCATATGGGGCGCATCGGCGCCTACCGTGCCATACTGCCAGGACGAGAACGGCTATGGTCCGGCATGGGGCAATTCGCTCTTTGAGGATACGGCCGAATTCGGCTACGGCATGATGCTTGCCTACGTGCAGCGCAGACGGAAGCTTGCGGACATGGTTTCCGAGGCCCTTCAGAAAGATATCGACAACGGGTTGAAAACGGTCATGAAAGACTGGCTGGACAACATGAACGATGCCGGGCTGTCCAGGACGCACGGCCAGAAAATGGAGATGCTGCTTGCATCCATGGAGCTTGACCCCCTGCTGGAATCCATCTACGACATGGCGGATATGTTCATCAAAAAATCCGTATGGGCATTCGGCGGGGACGGCTGGGCCTATGACATCGGCTATGGCGGGCTCGACCATGTTATTGCCTCGGGGGAGGATATCAACCTGCTGGTAATGGATACCGAAGTGTACTCCAACACCGGCGGGCAGTCTTCCAAGGCTACACCGACCGGTGCCGTGGCCAAGTTCGCCGCATCCGGTAAAAAAATCACCAAGAAGGATCTCGGCCGGATCGCCATGACGTATGGCTACGTATACGTGGCGTCGGTTTCCATGGGCGCCAACAAGCAGCAGTTGATGAAGGCGTTTACAGAGGCGGAAAGCTATCCGGGCCCCTCCCTGATCATCTGTTACGCCCCCTGTATCAACCAGGGGCTTCGGAACGGCATGGGCAAGAGCCAGGACGAGATGAAAAAGGCTGTGGAATCGGGGTACTGGCCGCTCTACCGGTTTAATCCGCTTCTTGAAGAAGAAGGGAAAAACCCGTTTGTCCTGGAGTCCAAGGCGCCGGACGGCACAATCCAGGAATTTTTGTCCAATGAAAACCGGTTTGCCAGCCTGGAAAAAACCAACCCGGAAGAATCCAAGAAGCTGCGTGCGCAGATCGAGGAAGAAATCAAGGCGCGCTACGAAGTGCTTCGCTTGAAGGCGGATCCCAAATCCATCTGCGAGGAAGAAAAGAAGGATAAATAACCTGCAGGGTTCACGCATCCGAAAAAAGGCCGCCCCATGCAGATCAACGGGGCGGTCTTTTTTTTACGGAGCCATCTGAAAATCGACTTTTTACGAGTCCATTTTTTTTTACCGTTGCAGAGAAAATATCGACGATGCCCCCTGAGAGGATCAATGGATATTTCCCACACGGGTCAAAATCAATTTGAATGCCGGCGGTGCGGTACCTGCTGCAGAAAAGGGGGGCCGGCGCTCCATGATGCGGATGCCCGGCTTGTGGCCCAAAAGAGTATACCACCGGCAGACCTGTACACCATCCGTGCCGGGGAACGGGTGAGGGACAATATAAACGGCGGGTTGATTTATACGGATGCGGAAATCATCAAAATCCGCTCGGTCCCTGCCTCAGCTGCCTGCCTGTTTTTCAGGGATTCTGAAAACGCCTGCGGCATATATGACCATCGCCCGTCGGAGTGCCGTGCCATGCAGTGCCGGGACACAACGGCCATCGTTGGCATGCACGCCCGAAACCGCCTGTGCCGGAAAGACCTTTTCGGGGATATCGGCTGGTTGTGGGAAATCATCGAAGCCCATGAATCGGAATGCGGCTTTGAAAAAATCAACCGGCTTATCGAACAGCGCAGGGGAGGGGATTTCTCCGCAAGCCGGCAGCTTTCGGAACGGATCGCCTATGACCGGGCCATCCGGGACTTGAGTGTTGAAAAGGCGGGCCTGGGAAAAGGCATGCTGGACCTTGTGTTCGGGCTACCCCTGGAAAGGGTGCTGCAAGACCGGTACGGCGTAAAAATAAGAAAAAACGATCCTTTTTGACCCCGAATCAAATCGATTGAACTACTTGTAGAGATCGGGGCGCCGGTTGGGGAAAAAATACCGCATCCGGTGGTTTCTCACGCCGTCTATCATGTCCCGCGTAAGATCGGCGACAATCATGGCTTCCTTTTCTCCGCAATGGCTTTTTATGCGTTTTCCTTCCGGGGAAAGGACAAGCGCGCATCCGGGGAAATAAAGGCCAAGCCCGTTATCGCCTGCCGGGTTGACCGCGATGACAAATATGCTGTTGTCATATGCCCGTGCCGGCAGATGGCGCATCCACGATGTTTTTTTGTCTGTTGCGGACGCACCCGGCGAAGCGTGGGGCATGAATATCGCATCGGCCCCACGGGCCGTCATATGGGTGGCAAGATCGGGAAAGTGGGCGTCGTAGCAAAGCTGGATGCCGAAGGTCAAGCCCTTTACGTCAAAAAGGGGGCCGACAGCATCGGCAGCGGCAAATATTTCTTTTTCGGGGGGCCCGAGGTGCGTTTTCCGGTACGTGCCGCGTATGCCGCTGCCGTCACACACAAACGCGGTGGCATATGTGCGGCCATCCATCCCCTTTTCCGCGAGACCGGCAATAATGGCCACATCCTGTTCGCCTGCCATCCGTACAACCGATGCCACTTCGGGTGCGTCCAACCGAATCGCTGCTTCAGCCATTTCTTCGCGGACATGGTAGCCGGTGATGCACAGCTCCGGAAAGCAGACAATATCGGCCTTTTCTTTTGCCGCCGCCGCTGTCCATGCCGCCATTCTCTTCAGATTTTCTTCTGCATGCCCCACAAGGCTCCGGCACATTACGGCGGCAACGCGTATATCTGTATTCATCACTGACCCAACCGGTTTGAATTGTAAGTGGGGGGCGTGTGTAATCGCTGATTTGCATCGGGCAGGATCGCCAACCGCAGACGACGGGAACCCGAACTGTATTTGGCGCTAAACGATCCTCTCTATCGATTGATGGACTCGGAAAAAGTCATTTTTAGACGGCATTGGTAATGTTCAAGATCAAGGCGCGTGCAGTTTTTGAAGATTGGATCGTACGTAGCCGTACGTGAGATTCTTTAAAAATTGTGTGCAACGCTGATATTGAACGTTTACGAAGCCGTCAAAGATTGAAATGCGCCCGTATCTTATATACATCCGTCGCCGGGAGATTGAGTATGTCGCTGATGCCGGTTTTTTCGGATATTTCAGCCAGGGATTCCGCTATCGATTCCCTGGAAGGCGCGATGAAGGTGAACCAGACATTGAAGGTATTTGCCCGCAGGTAATTGTGCGTAACACCGGGATAGGAATTGACCACTTCGGCAAAGTGCTCCAGCTTTTCCGGCGGCACCCGGCCTGCACACAGTGTGCTTACATACCCGAGTTTTTCCGGCGAAAAATTTCCGCCGATACGTCGTATGATGCCGTTTTTCCTGAGTCTGCGAACCCGCGCAATCACATCATTTTCGGAAAGCCCCAGTTCGTCGCCGATCGCTGCAAAAGGGCTTTCCGTAATGGGAAAATCGGACTGGATGCGATTTAGGATTCGCCGGTCAGTATCATCGATGGAAGCCATGCTGGTTTTATCCGCTGCTTGAAAGATAATGGATATCCACACGCCGCACTCTCGGGCCGTCAAACTCGCAAAAGAAAATGGACTGCCATGTACCCAATACCAACTTGCCGTCGTCAACGCCGAACAGCACGGATTGGCCCACCAGCGAGGCCTTTATATGTGCGGCCGAATTGCCTTCTGCGTGGCGGTATCCGGCCTTTAACGGCACCATCTGGTCCAGGATCATGAGCATGTCGCGTTTAACGTCAGGATCCGCCCCCTCGTTGATGGTTATGGCGGATGTGGTGTGCGGTACATAGGCCATGACCACGCCGCTTTTATAGCCTGACGATTGGATTTTATGGGTAATGTCCGGCGTTATATCGACCATTTCAATTTTTTGATTGGTTTTGACCCTGATGGTTTCCGTTCTCATCCATCCCCCTGAAAAAGAAAAGAGCCCTGCATTAAAGGCAGGGCTCTTTCAATAAAATACAAGTACGCCCGGAATAGACGTGAAGGCGGTATTACACGCATCCGGTGGGTTTCGGAAGTCCGGCCATTTTACATGCGCCTTTGCCCGGCCCGGAGGGAAACAGTTCATAAATATGTTTCAGCTTGAACCCGGTAAGCTTTGAAAGGACGCGCACCATGGGGGCGATCCCGTTTTTCTTGTAATAGTCCTGAAGAACGTCGATTACCTTCCAGTGTTCTTCGGAAAGTTCATCAATCCCTTCCTGCTGTTTTACATACTGAACCCAGTCCTTGTTCCAGTTTTCAAAAGAATCGATGAACCCGTCTTCGTCGATAGTAAAAGTGTTTCCTTCAAATTCCACTGTCGGCATGTAAGTATCCTCCTTTAATTTGTTTTTTCTTATACTGCCCGATAATAATATTTATTGTCCAGGATGCTGACGTACATAGGCTGTAAATTGCGTAATTTAATCGACACGCCCTGAAATGTCAATATTAAAATAAAGCATATGACCGTATCAGTATTCTTTTGGCGTTTTGTTCAGCTGCTCCAGGGTGAACACCGGCCCGTCCTTGCATACCAGCTCCTTGCCGATATTGCAGTGGCCGCATATGCCGATGCCGCATTTCATACGGTTTTCCAGGGACATGATGATCTGGTCGTGCCCGTACCCAAGCTTGTCGAGAACCGGCTGTGTAAATTTGATCATAACGGGCGGCCCGCAGACAATGGCGTATGTATCCGCATTGCCCGGAGGGGCCTCCTGCTCCGTGATTGCCGGAACAAAACCCTTGTGGTACTTCCACTCCGGATCATCCGTACCGTCGACGGTGATGTGCATATGGATATCGTCACGATCGGCCCACGCCATGAGCTCCTCCTTGTACAGCAGCATGCCCGGTGACCGGGCGCCGTAAATGACGTGGATGTCCTTGAACTTTGAACGGTTGTCCGGGTGGAGCATATGCACGATGGAGGACCTAAGCGTGGTAAACGCAAAACCGCCGCCGATGATCACCACGTTTTTCCCTTCGAGCATCTCCCATGGGTATGAGTTGCCCATGGGGCCGCGCACGCCCATGATGTCCCCTTCTTTCATGGCATGAAGATAGGATGTCACCTTCCCGGTCTTGAAAACGGTGAATTTGACAAACCCTTTTTCCGTCGGGGAAGAAGCGATGCCGATGGGGATTTCACCCAAACCGGCGATTGAAAGTTCGGCAAACTGCCCGGCCCGATACGCAAATTTTTCTTCGTCCTCGGGATCTAAAAAAACGAACGTAAATGTTTTCAGACTTTTATCTTCGGTTTCGACCGTAATGTCATCGATTCGAACCGGGTATGGTAAATACGGATTGTGCACAATAACCCCCTTTATCCTATCACGACGTGACTGCGCAGCTACATGTCTCGGGATCATAGCTGTTCATCTTGTTGCAAATCCTTCGGATGTCAATGTTGACCGGGCACAGGCGAACGCATCGGCCGCAGCCGGTGCACTGTATCCCATTTTCATACTTGTCCACGTAATATTTGAGCTTGTGCATGAAGCGCTGGCGAACCCGCGCAATTTTTGTCCCCCGCGGGTTGTGGCCGGAGGCATGCACGGTAAAGAGCGGGTACATGCAGCTGTCCCAGTTCCTCATCCGAAAGCCGGCCTTGCCGTATGTTTCGTCCTGCACGTCGAAGCACCAGCAGGTCGGGCAGGCATGGGTGCACGTGCCGCAATTGATGCACGCGAAGGCTTCAGGCTCCCATATGGCGGCTTCCGCTTCATACAGATCGATCAATGATTGGCTCGCCAGGTTGTCGGTGGATACCTCGGATTTGATTTTCGATTCTGCATCCCGCTTCATTTTTTCGACGGTTTCGTCGGCATTTTCCGCAGGACGGTTCCATCCGGCGGTTTCTGCCAGTTTTTCCCCTTTTTCCGTTACCAGGCGTGCCAGGTAGTGATCGCCACTGTCAACCAGCAGGATGTCCACGTTTTTTTCTGAAAAGGGACCGGATACGGCGCTGGTGCAGAAGCAGGTCGGGCAGGGGCTGCTGCATGCCAGCCCCACGAGCGTTGTGGACTCATAATTCTTAAGCCAATATGGGTCCTTGTACTCCGGCGTATCGAAATTCCGCCGGACAACCTCATATGCATCCGCATCGCAGGGGCGTATGCCGATAACCGCCGTCGGCTGCCGGTCTTTTTGCGGTTCCTGCAGTACAGCATAGTTCTCGTCGTTTTTATCCAGCGAAAACGCAAACATGACCTCGGACTGGGGATAGAGAATCGACCGGGCGGAAAGCCGGGTGTTGATATAGCCTAGATCGGGCTTTTGTCCGGGGGTCAGCGTTTTAAACAGGTGATAGTCTTTTTCTTTCACAGGACCGATGAGCCGGAATTCGTTTTCCAGTTTTTCCAGACCGGCATCCAGCTCGGATTTGTCTATCTGTATGACTTTCATGGTATATGCCCTTGTCACTGAATGATATTCATGCGCCTGTCACCCAAATTACTTGATAAACTGTTCCGGATCATCCGGTTTATAGGTATCAAGCGGGGGCCTCTGCTCTGTGGTCAGGCCGGCTTCCCATCCGAAATATTCCAGGCAGTCTTTTTCAAGCTTTTTTGTCAGCGCCCGTACATTGATTCCCATGGGACAGCTTCGGACGCATGCGCCGCAATCGGTGCAGCGGCCGGCGCAGTGGTAGGCCCGAAGGAAATGAAATATTCGGATGTCCGTGGGGTCAATGCTCTTGCCGACCCACTGGGGCTTTGATTCATCCACAAAGCAGGTGGGGCAGTAGCAAAGCGGGCAGGCGTTCCTGCATGCATAGCACCGGATGCAGTCGGAAAGCAGGTCGTCGAAATAGGCCCATTTTTCCTCGGGACTCATTTCCTCCACTTTCCGGACCGCTTCGTAGCGGTCCACGCTATCTTCAGTCTGCTCGGGAACCGCCTCGGCGATGAGTTCGTCGTAAATAACGGGGTTCCGGTGCATGCACAGCGCGCAGTTTTCCTGGAGCACATCCGCCCGGTCAAAGGTTTCGGAAAAATCATTTCCGGACACGGTAACGCTTTTTCCGGCTTCGTCCTCTTCGATGGCTTCAATTTCGCCGCCAACGCTGGCCGTGAGCCTATGCCGGTCCACCATGCCGGTGCACGGGACGCCGATGATATAGAGCTGATCGCGTTTGATCTTGTTTTCAACGATATGGACCGCAAGATTCCTTGAATCGCAACCCTTGGCGACAATTCCGATTTTTTCGCTGCGGCCGGTGACGTAATTGGCAAGATTGATCCCACAGTTGCCGTCCCACACAAAACCGTCCACATCGTTTTGGTTTCGGGCAAACATGGGTTGATTCATCATCGGGACGCTCCCTTTGGTAAACCCGATGACCATGTCGACCTTGCCTTCCTTCAGCAGGCGCTTCGAGATTTCCCTGATCTTATCCGTATACGATGTCATCTTATGCAACCTTCGGTTTCGTTTTCATGTATTTCTTTTCCTTCGACTGCAGGGCCATAACCTCTTCGGTGACCTTTTTGGCCACTTCTACAAATTTCGTGGATTCAGCCGAGGAAATCCATGAAAAATGCAGCCTGCCCGGGTCGATGCCCATGTGTTCCAGGAGGTTTTTCATAAGGGTGAATTTTCTGCGTGCATAATAATTACCTTCCAGGTAATGGCATTCACCGGGATGTCAGCCGGAGACCCAGACAGCGTCGGCTCCCTGGCGCAGGGCCGCCAGGACGAACTTGACGCTCATCCGCCCCGTGCAGGGAATCCGGATGACCCGGATATTGGCGGGGTATTCCATGCGGCTGACCCCGGCGAGGTCGGCTGCCCCGTAACTGCACCAGTTACAAAGAAAGCTGATGATTTTCGGTTCTTTTGTGGCCATTTGTCGCACTCCTTGTCCGCTTGTCCAGTTCATGTTCTAATCGGGTTGCGCCCTGCCGGAAAACCCCCTGCCGATCTGGCAGGATATTCACAGAGAGGCTGTTTTTTTCTATTATACGGCTTCATCCATTTCAAATATCTGCGTAAGAATCTGGTCGGTATCAAACCCCTTGAGATGAATGGCGCCGGAGCGGCAGGAGGCAACGCAGAGCCCGCATCCCTTGCACAGCGCCGGGTTGACTTCCGCTTTTCCTTCAAACCGGCCCTCTTCGGTAAATTTCGGCGCAGAATACGGGCAGATGCTGACGCATACGCCGCAGGCGGCGCACAGCATCGGATCGACCATCGCAACGGTGCCGCTGGAGAAAATGGTCTGTTTTGCCAGCAGGGTTACCGCCCTTGCAACCGCGGCTTTTGCCTGGGCAATGGATTCATCGATGGGCTTCGGATAATGCGCCAGTCCGCAAAGGTACACCCCGTCTGTTGAAAATTCGGACGGCCCCAGCTTGGCGTGTTTTTCTATAAAAAAACCGTCCGCGTTGGTAGCGACCTTGAAAAAATTGGACAGGGTCTCATCCGTGTTGGGAATAATGGCCGTGGCCAGCGTGACCATGTCCACGTTCAGTTCCAGCGGCATGTTCAGGATGTGATCCACCACGTTTACTGTGAGCCGGTCCTTGTCCGCTTTTACCACCGGTTTGTTGTCCAGGCTGTAGCGAATGAAAATAACGCCCAGTTGGCGAGCCTTTTTGTAGAGCAGTTCCTTTTCACCGTATGTCCGGATATCCCTGTAGAGGATGTAGACGTTCATATCCGGGTTTTTTTCCTTGAGCTGAATCGCATTTTCAATGGAATGCGTGCAGCAGATCCGCGAACAGTACATCCGTTCCGGCTCCCTCGAACCGACGCATTGAATGAAAACGGCGCCGTTGAGTGTTTTGAGGGAAGGGTCATCATCCATCAGTTTTTTGTCGAGATCCAGACTGGTGATAATCCGTTCATCGTTTCCGTATCCATACTCGGACGTTTTGTGGGGGGAGGCCCCGGTTGCAAGCACCGCCACGCCGTGTTCAAGGGTGGTCTCGTTTCCGTTGGAAGAGAGGGTCGTCTCGAAATTGCCCACGAATCCGTCCACGTGCGACAATTGCGTGTCGAGGTGCAGGTGGATGCGCTTGTCCGCTTCCACGTCGGCGATCATTTCGGCCAGCTTCTCCTGGATGGATTCCCCCTTGGCCGTCATGAACAGCTGGCGGGCCTGTCCACCAAGGCAGCTGCCCTTTTCCACGAGATGCGTTTCATAACCTTGTTCCGCAAAGCTTTTTGCAGCGGCCATACCGGCAATGCCGCCGCCGACGACCATTGCCGTCTGGTTGACCGGCAATTCCACTTCTTTAAGCGGCTCCTGCAGGGCAACCTTGGAAACGGCCATACGAACAAGGTCCTTGGCTTTTTCTGTGGCCATTTCCGGGTTATTTTTATGAACCCATGAATCCTGGTTGCGGATATTGGTCATTTCAAAAAGATACTTGTTCAATCCCGCGGCTGTGAGCGTATCCTGGAACAGCGGTTCATGGGTTTTCGGGGTGCAGGCCGCGATAACGATCCGGTTGAGACCCTTTTCCTTTATCAGTTCGACCATGTTGTCCTGGGCATCCTGGGAACAGGCGAACAGCTTGTCCGTCGCCAGCTCCACGTAGGGGAGGGTGGCGGCGTAGTCCACGACCTTGGGCACGTCGACGACGCCGGCGATATTGGTCCCGCACTGGCATATGAGGACACCGATTTTGGGGCGGTCTCCCAGAACATTCAATTCGGGGACGATTTCCTTTTCCCTGGTGCAGGTATTTCGCACATCCGCGAGCAGCTCCGCCGCGGCAGCCGATGCGGCGCTGGAATCCACCACTGCCTGGGGAATGTCCTTGGGTCCCTGAAAGGCACCGGAAACAAAGATGCCGGGGCGTGAGGTGGCCACCGGAAAAAACGTCTGCGTGTCTGCAAAATTTCCGGGTGTGAGGGAAATCCCCAGTTTTTCGGACAGGTCGACCAGGGCCTTCGGCGTCTGCATGCCCACGGAGAGCACGATCATGTCGAACACTTCCGTCTTGAGCGTGCCGTCCTCGGTCACAAAACGGAGTTCAAGGTCATCCGACCCGGTTACCGGGGAAACGGTATGTACGCGGCTCCGGATGAACCGTACGCCGCTTTTTTCTTTGGCGTTGTCATAGAACCGTTCGAAATCCTTGCCGTGGGTCCGCATGTCCATAAAGAAGATTGCGCAATCCAGATCATCGCCGGCATGCTCCTTGGCAATGACCGCCTCCTTGATGGCGTACATGCAGCACACCGAGGAACAGTAGGCGTTGTCGCAACGGTTCATATCCCGCGACCCCACGCACTGGAACCAGGCGATTTTTTTGGGTTCCTCATTGTCGGAGGGGCGCGTTACATGCCCCTGGGTCGGGCCGGACGCCGATAACAGCCGTTCGAACTCGAGGGAAGTGATCACGTTTGGATGCTTGGCATACTGGTAGTTTTCAAAAGATTCCGGCGGAAATGGCTCGAAACCCGGGGCCAGGATTACTGAGCCCACGTTGATGGTCCTGTTTTCGGGCTTCTGATCGAAATCAACGGCATCCACGGGGCACTTTTTCTTGCAGACCCCGCATTTGCCTTTTTGCAGGTATATACAATTGTCCGGATCGATCACGTACTTTAGCGGAACCGCCTGAGGGTATTCCACATGGGCGGCCTTGCGTTTTGACAGCCCCGCGTTGTAGGTATCGATAATTTTTTTCGGGCATTTTTCGGCGCACACCCCGCAGGCGATACACTTGTCCTCATCAATGTATCTCGGGTGCTTGAGGACGTCCACGGAAAAATTTCCGGCCTCCCCGCTGATATCCTGAATTTCCGCCAGGGTGATGATCTCTATGTTCAAGTGCCGGCCGACCTCGACCAGTTTCGGCGAGATAATTCACATGGCACAGTCGTTGGTGGGGAAGGTTTTGTCCAGCTGCGCCATAACGCCGCCTATGGACGGTCCTTTTTCAATAAGGTAGACGTAGTATCCGGCATCCGCCAGATCAAGGGCCGATTGCATCCCGGCGATGCCGCCGCCGACAACCATTACCGAACCGATTTTATTTTGTGTCATGCTTGTACTCCTGTCAATGGTTTGCATGGGATTTGCATAGGCATATACGTATGGTCCGCATACGAATGAAATTTTTAGTCAAATAATCTTGATATCCATTTAATAATGTGATGTCAATATAATTTTAAGCGGCCGGTCTTCGGGGCAAGGATGGAAAAGGTCGGGTTTTCGCAGGTTGTGGGGGGTAACGCCCCTGGGAGGAATACGGTTCTAAACGTGTCTGCCTGTAGCGCGGCAGGCGGAATAGCGGAAATTGCGGATAATGGAATGCATTGAAAACAACAAGCCGAAAATCATCCTGATCTGCGGGCCCACGGCGATCGGCAAAACGTCTGTCGCCATCGATGTTGCCGAACGGGTCGGCGGTGAGATTGTGGGCGCCGATTCAATGCAGATATACAGGTACATGGACATCGGCACCGCCAAGCCGACTGCCGAAGAAAAGCGCCGCGTCGTACATCACATGGTCGATATCGCCGACCCCGATGGACCCTACGATGCCGCCCGTTTCAGCAGGGAATCCAGGGCAGCGGTCAATGCCATTCTGCGCCGTGGCCGCATTCCGGTCATTGTGGGCGGAACGGGCTTTTATATTAAGGCCCTTCTCTATGGGCTTTGCGATGCCGTACCGGAAGATGAGACGGTCCGACATCGGTTGAGAGAAGCGGCGGCGCTTTCAGGGGGGGAGCCGCTGTACCGGCGCCTTGCGGACTGCGATCCGGAGACGGCGGAAAAAATCCACCCCAACGATACCTACCGGATTGTGCGTGCCCTCGAGGTTTACGAGGCAAGCGGTATGCCCATGAGCGAATACAGGCGCAGGCACGGGTTTTCCGATGCGCCGTACCATGTTTTAAAGATCGGCCTTTTCATGGATCGGCAGGCGCTTTATGCGCGTATTGATCAACGGGTGGAGGAGATGGCCCGGCAGGGACTGTGTGACGAGGTCAAGCAGCTTTTGGCGGCCGGATATCACGAAAGCCTCCGTCCCATGCAGGCGCTTGGCTACCGGCATATGGCCGCCTTTATCCGGGGAGAGGCAGACTGGGGCGCGACACTCGCCACGTTGAAACGGGATACCCGGCAATATGCCAAGCGGCAGTTGACGTGGTTTCGGAAAGATCCGGAAATACAATGGTTTGAACCGGGGCGGAGGGAAGACATCGTTGCCTGTGCGCGGGCCTTTGTCGTTGAATAAACGCAAAGAACCCGCCCCTCATTCCCCTGCATCTTACAACCTACAACCTACAACTTACAATTTACAACTTAATACGGATCGATCACACCGATCTTGACGGCGTAGCGTACAAGCGAAGCGACATTTTTCAGCGCCATTTTTTCCATTATGTTCATCCGGTGTTTGGCCACCGTCTTGGGGCTGATTCCCAATTCTTCGGCGATTTCATCGGTTGTGGCGCCTTCCGCGATCAACCGGAAGACCTGCCTTTCCCGCTTGGAAATTTTTCCGTAGCCGGTCGTTTCCGATTCAACGCCGCGTTTTTTGACAAATGTGTCAATGATGTCGGCGCTGATTTCTGGACTCAGGTAGTATCCCTTCTGGTAGGCGGCGCGGATGGCGGCAAGCACTTCGGCAAAGGCGCTCGTCTTCAGGACGTACCCAAGGGCGCCTACCTGCAGCGCATCACGGACATGCGCCTTTTTCTGGGGCGTTGTCAACACCACCACCTCGGTTTCATTGTTTGCTTCCTTGACCATCCGAACCAGGTCGACGCCGGCCATTTTCGGCATGGCGGGTTCCAAAAGCACGATATCGGGCTTTATTTTTTTCACAGTCTCAACGGTTTCCATTCCGTCGGATGTTTCCGCGACCACGTCGATATCTTTTTCCTTGGACAACAAGTGGCAAATCCCCTGCCGCACAACGGTCTGGTTGTCTGCAAGCTGCAGTCTGATTTTCATGCCTGGTCTCTCCCTTATTCATAAAAACACGTACTGACGGCCTTGTAAAAAGTCCAATATCTGCGTTGCGCACAATTTTTGAAGAATCTCACGTACGGCTAAGTACGATCAATTCTTCAAAAATTGCACGCGCCTTGATCTTGAACTTTTTACAAGGCCGTCCAAAATCGACTTTTTACGAGTCCATTAACGTACTATCGGCGTACAAAAAATCTTATCACCTTTATTTTTACAAGCCACCTCAAAAAAAATTTTGAGGTGGCTTGTATTGATTCTATCGGATCCGTTTTACTCTTGTTGCGGAAACCTATCTTCTTTTTTTACTGCTTATTTCTATATTAAAATTTTAAAAATTACCAATAAAATCTACACAAAAATACGACTATAGTAAAAAAACAGTTGTCTTTTTGTCCGGTGATCGGTAAAAAAATGCCATAAAAATGGGCGAGTCATCAAAAACTGCAGCCAGGAGAATGGGACATGAACGGAGACAGGCCGTATATCGGCGCAATTGACCAGGGAACTACCAGTACGCGGTTTTTTGTGTTCGACCGGAAGGCGAATATGGTGGCCATGAACCAGCTCGAACACCGGCAGATTTATCCGCATCCGGGGCGGGTGGAGCATGATCCCATTGAAATCCGGGACAGGACCTTTGATGTCATTGCCAATACGCTTACCACTTCCGGGATAAGGGCGCAGGAACTTTCGGCTGTCGGGATTACAAACCAGCGGGAAACAACGGTGATCTGGAACCGGAAAACCGGGAGGCCTTACTATAATGCCCTTGTCTGGCAGGATACGCGCACCGGCGACATATGTCGGGAGCTCGCGGAAAACGATGACATGTGGTGTTTTCGGGACCGGGTGGGACTCCCCTTGTCCACCTATTTTTCAGGCCCGAAAATCAAGTGGGTCATCGATCATGTGGACGGCCTTAAAGCCGACGTAAAATCCGGTGATGCGGTATTCGGCAACATGGACACCTGGCTGATCTGGTGGCTGACCGGCGGGCCCGGCAAAGGGATTTTTATTACGGATGTTACCAACGCCGGGCGGACCATGCTGATGAACATTCATCGTCTCGAGTGGGACGAGATGATGCTCGACAGGATGCAGGTTCCGGCGCAAATGCTTCCCGAAATCCGTTCATCGAGCGAGATCTACGGCTATACGGATAAAGACGGCGTTTTCGGTGCGCAAGTGCCCATTGCCGGAGACCTGGGCGATCAGCAGGCCGCCCTGTTCGGTCAGACCTGTTTTGACGTGGGGGATGCGAAAAACACTTACGGCACCGGATGCTTTCTTCTCCTCAATACGGGGGAATCGCCTGTAGTATCGAATTTCGGGCTTTTGACCACACCAGCCTACCGTATCGGCGAACAGCCGGCGGTGTATGCACTCGAAGGATCCATCGCCATTGCGGGATCCCTGGTGCAATGGATCCGGGACAACCTGGGAATGATCAGCACTTCGGAAGAAATAGAAGAAAAAGCAAGGGAGGTGGAGGACAACGGCGGGGTGTATTTTGTCCCGGCTTTTTCAGGGCTTTTTGCGCCGCACTGGAGAAGCGATGCCAGCGGCATTATCAGCGGTCTTACGCATTATGCCAAAAGAGGGCATCTGGCCCGTGCGGTTCTGGAGTCCACTGCATTCCAGGCAAAGGAAATTTTCGAGGCCATGGAAAAAGATGCCAACGTACGGCTCAACGACCTGAAGGTCGACGGCGGAATGACCCGAAACGAGCTTTTGATGCAGTTTCAGGCCGACATTTTAAATGTGCCGGTGATACGTCCGAAAAACATGGAAACCACCGTGCTGGGTGCAGCCTATGCTGCCGGCCTGGCCACGGGATTCTGGAAAAACATCGAAGAATTGAGACTGCATTGGGGCAAGGATCGCACCTGGAGTCCGGCCATGTCCCCGGAAAAAAGGGGAATGCTGGATCAGGGCTGGAAAAGGGCGATCGTTAAAAGCTGCTGCTAGAACCGATCTCAACATTATCTTTCGGCCCACTATCTTTGCTGGCGTCTTATTTCAAAACCTTGAAATACGCGAGGTTGTCTGCGGTTTGAAAAAAGACGCCGCCGCGATCTTGAACCGGAATCCGAATGTTGCGATGGGTTCTATCTGTTCTCAAACTTGAAGATGATTTCACCCGGCGCGTTCATCTGGAGCTGCTTCCGGATGACATGTTCAATGTATACGGGGTCGTTTTTGAGTCGGTGTACGGTGTGGTAGAGTGCGTTGTTTTCTTCTTCTATGGATGCGTTTTGCGCCTTGAGCTGCGCCAATTCAGTCTGCATCCGCTGCAAATGCAGGAAACCGCTGTCGCCGAAAACAATCACGCCGGCGTACACGAAAAGCAGTAATGAGAGCGCGTAAAACGCGGCGGTGACGATTCTTGGCCGGTTGGTGGATGCATTGCTCATGGTCTTTTCACCATACTTGCAACCGCTTTCATCTCGTTTTTCTGCAGCACCAGGGAAATGCCCATGTAAATGACGGTGCCTGCCATGATGGCGGAAACGACATAGAAAAGCAAGGATAAAGACGCCCCCTGGTAGTCCGGTGGAAAACGTCTTAAAACGTACAGCAGAATAATGCCCATTATAATGGAGCTTAACACGGATCGGGCGGCGGTTACAACAATATTTTTCCATGCCAGCCCGCCGATTCGATTTTTAAGGGCCCTCGTGAGCAGAACCAGGTTGATCATGGACGCAAGGGAAGTGGCCAGTGCAAGGCCCCCGTGCTTCATGGGGCCCATGAGAGCGATTCCCAGAAGAATGTTGGCCATGATGGAAATTGTGGCCATTTTGACCGGTGTTTTTGTGTCCTGAAGGGCATAAAAAGTGGCCACAACGATCCGGACTGCGGAAAATGCGCAAAGGCCTGCGGCGTAATATAAAAGCGCGTATGCCGTCATGTGTATGCTCGCTGCGTCAAATTCCCCCCGGCCGAAAAGCAGGGCGATGATCGGCTCTTTCAGTACAATGAGCCCGATGGTCGATGGAATGGTAATAAAAAAAACAAATCGCATGGCGAAGGAAAAAGTGTTTTCAAGTGCTATGAGGTCCTTTGCCGCCGCCTGCCTGGAGAGGCTTGGCAAAATCGCGACGGATGTGGAGATGGCAAAAATTCCCAGGGGAAACTGGACAAGCCTGTCGGCGTAATAAAGATAGGAAACGCTCCCCTCGGGGAGCAGCGAGGCCAGCATGGTTCCGACCAGAATGTTGATCTGGTACACAGCCGCGCCGAATACGGCCGGTCCCATGAGAATAGCGATTTTTTTGATTCCCGGATGATAGAGAGGGGCGTATTCCCAGAAGCGAAATCCCTTTTTGGCCAGAAAGGGAACCTGCAGGGCAAGCTGGAGAATCCCCCCGAGGAGTACGCCTGCGGCAAGACCGTGGACGGGTGCGCTCATCATGGGGGCAATTGCCAGGGCGCCGATGATGATGCCGACATTGAGCAGCACGGGGGCAAACGCGGGGGCCGCAAAATGACCCATGGTGTTGAGAATCCCCATGGCAAGGGCCACCAGGCAGATAAAAAATATGTACGGGAACATGATACGGGTCAGCAGCACGGTGATATCGTAAGTCTCCCCGGAAAACCCGGGTGCGAAGATGTACACCAGGAGGGGAGCCCCGAAAACCCCTGAAACGGTAATAATCGCAAGAACCACGGAAAGCATGCGCATGGCCGACCGGGCCATTGCAAAAGCTTCGTTCCGGCCTTTTTTTTCCAGGTATTCGGCAAATACAGGGACAAAGGCCATGGTAAGGGTCCCTTCCGCCAGCAGGCGGCGCAGCAGGTTGGGTATCCGGAACGCGACAAAAAACGCATCCGACAGCTTGCCGGCGCCGAAAAACCATGCCAGGATCATGTCCCGCACGAATCCCAGAATACGGCTGGCGAGCGTGCTGATCCCGATAATTCCTGCTGCCCGTGTCACTTTTCGGTTTTCGTTCATAAAATGCAAGCCCGCTATGGAGACGGTTTTTCCCTGCGGCGTTTCGGATATTCTTTGGTCCGGACCCTTTTCCGAACACTTTCACCTTGACAACGCAGAATCGATCGGTTATCAGAAAGTTTTATAATTTTATCGAAAAACCACTTGGCCAAACTATATTCAACGATATTCAGCAAGGAGTGTTACCATTGGCAAATCACAAGTCCGCGATCAAGCGTATTGCCCAGAGTGAAAAAAAACGGCTCCGTAACCGGATCGTTAAGACCCGTGTCAAGAATGCCGTTAAAAAGGTTACCGCCGCCGCCAAAACCGGGGAAGATCCGGCAGGCCAGCTCATTGCGGCCCAGTCCCTGATTGACAAAGCGGCAAAGAAGGGCGTCATCCATAAAAGAACCGCTGCGAGAAAGATCTCCCGTCTTGCTTCCGGCATCAACCGGTTGGCCGAATAATCCGTCGCGCAGCAGACCGGTATAGATCCTCAGATGTCAGAACCGATCTGTCATCGCATAAAATATCCGCTGGGCCAGTTTTCCTGAAAGATCGGCCACGGCGGATTTTTTGTTCTGGCCGGTGATGACCTTTTCATCGGAGACCGCATAATCGGCCGAAGCATTAATCCCGCTGGCGGACCATACGATTTCACCCGCGGGTGTTGTCAGGGCCACATCGACCACGATTGTGATTTCCCTTTCCGCAGTGGTATAGGCAGAGCGGTGGGATATCGATCGTATGCGGGCTGTCCGGATCACTCCGGTAAGCACCGCATCGGCATCGTCTTTTCCGGTAACTTCCGCTGCGGGGTTTCTGGTGAACTCGTTGATGATATCATTGGTGATGATGCTTTCAATGCCCGTTTCCCCTGTGCGGTTGTCAAAGATTTCGATTGCAATCCGCTTTATATCCCCAGGCATCTCTCCGCTTCCGGAAAACCGGTAGCCGCATCCGCCGGAAAAAACCATCAAAAGCGTCAGAAAAGCCCAGACCGCGCCAAGGTGCACACCATTCCGGCAATCCCAATATGATACGGACCGCATAAACAAAAGATTCATTTGTCTTTTCTACCCCAGAGCAATTCCGGCAAAGCATATATTCAGGATATCGATTCACGATGTCCCCGGTAGCAGGGCCATTTTTTGACATTTGACACCGGATCCCGATACCGACCCCGACCCTGAAATACCCCGTCACAGGCAGGGGGATCACAACACAATATTGACAAGCTTGTTTTTCACCACGATGATCTTTTTGATCTCCTCCTCCCCGATAAACCGGATGACGTTAGGGTCTTCCAGGGCGCGCGCCTTGATTGCCGCATTGTCTTCACTGGCGTCGATTTCAAAACGACCCCGCAGTTTCCCGTTTACCTGCACAACGATCAACCGCGTGTCTGAGGAAAGGCAGTCCTCCCGGTAAGAAGGCCACCGCCGCTTGCAAAGCGTTCCGGGTTCATTGCCCATGACTTCCCAGAGCTGTTCGGTAATGTGCGGCACGATGGGGGAAAGCAGAACGGCAATGGAATCGAGGGCAAAGCGCATGACACCGTCAACGGCCGCATCGTTTCGCTCCGGTTCGACCAGGTTCAGCTGGTTGGTGAGTTCCATAACGGCGCTGATGGCCGTGTTGAAATGAAAACGCTGCTCAATGTCGTCGGTCACCTTTTTGATGGTCTGGTGCGTCTTGATGTAGAGTTCCCGCGCATGCTCCGGCAAAGCGGAAGGGTCTTTGGTATAGGGTTTTTGCTTTTCCAGGCGCGACATCCACCGGGCATAGAGGCGCCATATCCGGTGTAAGAACCGAAAGGAGCCTTCAACGCCCTGTTCGCTCCATTCCAGGTCGCGTTCGGGGGGGGCGGCAAAAAGGCAGAAGAGCCGGACCGTATCCGCACCGTAATTTTCCACGAGGGCGTTCGGGTCGATCACGTTCTTTTTGGACTTGGACATCTTTTCGACCCGCCCGATCTCGGCCGCTTCCCCGCATTTCGTGCAGTATGGCGTATCCTGCCGGAATTGGGTCTCTTCCGGGTACAAGTACCCGTGTGTCTTGCAGTGGACGGTTTCCTTGCATACCATGCCCTGGGTCAGCAGCCGGGTAAACGGCTCTTTGAAGTCCACAAACCCCAGTGTGTGAAGGACGCGCGTGAAATACCGGGAGTAGAGCAGGTGCATCACCGCGTGTTCCACGCCGCCGATGTACTGGTCCACCGGCATCCAGTATTTCACGGCATCGGGGTCGAAAATGGCCGTGTGATGGTCCGGGCTGCAGTAGCGCTCGAAGTACCATGAAGATTCAACGAACGTGTCCATGGTATCGGTTTCCCGGCGCCCCGGGGCCCCGCATGCGGGGCAGTCGGCATGGACAAAGGAATCCAGTCGTCCCAGGGGGGATTTGCCCCCCTCCAGCAGGCCGGCGTCTTCCGGCAGAACGACCGGGAGGTCGTCTTCGGGGACCGGCACCGTCCCGCATTTTTCACAGTGAATAATGGGGATAGGGGCCCCCCAGTATCGCTGCCGGGAAATTCCCCAGTCCCGCAGCCTGTAGTTGATCGAGCGGTTGCCGATGCCTTTTTTTTCGAAATGTTCGATGACGGCGGTTTTTCCGGAAGCGTTTTCCATGCCGGTGAATTCCCCGGAATTGACCATGATGCCGTCCCCGGCGTACGCCTCGTCTCGGGCGACGTCGGCCTCATCGACGCCTTCGGGCTGAATCACCACGACAATGTCCAGTCCGTATTTTTTGGCAAATTCGAAATCCCGCTGATCGTGGGCCGGCACGGACATGACAGCGCCGGTGCCGTATTCCATAAGGGCGAAATTGGCGATATAGATGGGCATGCGGCGGCCATTGACCGGGTTTTCGCACCATGCGCCGATGAAAACGCCTTCTTTCTCCTGGTTCTCCAGGACGCGGTCCGCATGGCTTTCCCGCGACATGCGTTCAACGAAATCCGCGACCGCCTGCTGTTGGTCCGTGCCGGCCGAGAGCGGTTCCACCAGCGGGTGCTCCGGCGCCAGGCACATGAATGTTGCGCCGAAGATGGTATCGGGGCGGGTCGTAAATACCCGTATCACCTCGCTGGTACCGGCTACGGGAAAATCGATCTCCGCCCCCGTGCTTTTCCCGATCCAGTTTTTCTGCATGGTGGTGACTTTTTCCGGCCAGCCCGTGAGCTTGTCGCAGTATTCGAGCAGGTCTTCCGCATACTCCGTGATCCTGAAAAACCATTGCCACAGCTTTTTCTGCCTCACCGGATCCCCGCATCGCCAGCAGTCCCCTGCCTCCACCTGCTCATTGGCCAGCACGGTCTGGCAGCGGTCGCACCAGTTGACATAGGATTCCTTTCGGTAGACCATGTTCTTTTCGTACATCTTGACAAACAGCCACTGTTCCCACCGGTAATAGTCGGGGGTGCAGGTGGTAATTTCACGGTTCCAGTCGTAGCTGAAACCCAGCTGTTTGAGCTCCCTTCGCATGGCCGCAATGTTGTCATACGTCCATTTCGCCGGATGTGTATTGTTGGCGATGGCAGCGTTTTCCGCGGGCATGCCGAATGCGTCCCAGCCCATGGGGTGGAGGACATTGTAGCCGCACATGCGTTTGTAGCGGGCAACCACATCGCCAATGGTATAGTTTCGCACATGTCCGATGTGAATCCGCCCGGAAGGATAAGGAAACATCTCCAGGAGGTAATATTTTTCTTTGGACGGATCGGTCTTTACGGCATACGCCTTTGTTTTTTCCCAAATGGATTGCCAGCGGGCTTCGATTTTGCCGGGGTGGTATTTCTGATCCATGATGACAACAGCCGTTTCTTTATCGTTGCTCCAGATTGATGGTATGGGAAAAAGGCCTCTCCCCTTGCTGCCGGCCGGGATACCAATTGCCGTCATGAAAGGGGTACGGCTTTTTCCAACGTTTCGCCTCCACTTCTCATGCCACAGTCCGGGATAAATATCAAGGTTGCCGGTAAATCCTTCATGCCAGAAATGATTTGACTTGTCACCTGCAATTTTATATTACCATGGATTTGAAACATATCGTAAATTCCTGACCTTATAAACCCTCACACCATCGTAGAGACCAGCAGGGGCAAAAAACACATGGCAAGCAAAATTTTAATCAATGCGGTCGATCCGGAGGAATCCCGGATCGCCAAGGTCACTGACAACCGGCTCGAAGAATTCAGCATTGAGACCACAGCGCGGGAAATTACCCAGGGCAATATTTACAAGGGGATCGTATCGCGCGTGGAGCCGAGCCTCCAGGCGGTTTTCGTGGATTACGGGGCGGAGAAAAACGGTTTTCTCCAGAAACAGGAAATTCACCCGGACTACTTCATCGATGACCCCTCCGGCGGCCAGTCCCTGAAAAATATCATCCGCCGGGGGCAGGAGCTCCTCGTTCAGATTTCCAACGACCCTATCATGGAAAAAGGGTCCATGCTGACGACCTACATATCACTGCCCGGAAGGTACACGGTGCTGATGCCGGGAGGGAAGACAAGAGGCGTTTCCCGGAAAATCGCCGACGAGGCGGAGCGCAAGCGGATCAAGGAGATCGTGGACAGCCTGAAAATTCCCGAAGATTACGGTATTATCGTCCGGACGGCGGGGGAAGGGTGCAACAAGACCACCCTGTCGGGGGATATCCGCTATCTCATGCGCCTTTGGAAAAATATTCAGAAAAAGGGCGTTGAAGAGAAAGCCCCGGCGATCCTTTACAAGGACCGGAATATCGCCGTTCGCGCCATACGGGATTCCTTTACGACCGATGTCAACGAGATACTGATCGACGACGATACCATATATAATGAAGTCCGGGAATTCATACAGATCATCTCCCCCCAGCACAAAAAAATCATCAAGCGGTATCATGCGGACAAGCCGCTGTTCACCAAGTATCAATTAGAAGAGCAGATCGCCTCTATCTTCGATAACCGGGTCAAGCTGAAATCGGGCGGATCCATCGTTATCGAGCAGACAGAAGCAATGGTATCCATCGACGTCAACTCCGGCAAGGCCACGCAGAAAAGCTCTTTCGGCGAAACGGCCCTCATGACCAACCTGGAGGCTGCCGAGGAAGTGGCCCGTCAGCTTCGCCTGCGTGACTTCGGGGGGTTGATCGTTATTGATTTCATCGATATGCGCGACCGGAAACACAAACTCAAGGTGGAGCGCACCTTGAAGGACAATTTCAAGGTGGACAAGGCCAGGACCAAGGTGGGAAGGATATCGCAGTTCGGGCTGCTGGAAATGTCCCGGCAGCGCATCCGGCCGTCCATCCGGTCGATTAATTTCGAGCCGTGCAGGTGCTGCCAGGGGAAGGGGGTCACCCCATCGGTCGAATCAACCGGCCTTGCTTTTTTACGGCGTCTTCGCCTGGAAACCATGAAGAAGGAAGCCAGCCGCGTTCACGGGTTTGTCCCGCCGGATGTCGCCACCTACCTGTTGAATCGGAAGAAAAGTGAAATTCTCGACCTTGAAATTCGCAGGAAAATATCCATCACCATTGAAGGAGACAGTAGCCTGCTCCCCGAGCAAAGTCGTATAGAATGCGAATAGCGGGCGATTCTTTGCCGCATTCCGGGGGCGTTTCCGTACAATGAGAGGCCGGATTCAACATCCCATGCAGAATACCCGGCCGCCGATCAATAACGGGCCGGTTGTTTTTCAGGACTCGCTTGAAATGGCGAGGGCAAACCGCCAAGCCGGCGAAAATTTTTTACAGATACGATTGACGGCCGGCTTTTTTTTGCATATAAAAACCTGACATTTGCTTTATGTGGTACGGTAAAAAGGCGGTTGTTGAGGTGGAGACCTTTTCTTGCTGCCACTTGAATCAAAGGGACGGATTTTTCAAAAATGCGCCCGGTGTGTAAACCGGGTTTTTTTTTGACGCGATACGAAAAGGGACAATGCCCGGCGCCGGCCGGTGGCTTTTACAATGGTCGACGGGAAAGGCAATGTTCGTCTGCACCCAATATTTTTGTTTATTTACAAGGAAAAGGAGGTATCGTTTTGGTCGATATAGCATATGCACTGGGTCAATCCGGACAGGCGGCGGAAGGTGCCGGTGGGGGGCTTACGGCGTTTATACCCATCATCCTGATGTTCGTGATCTTTTATTTTCTTCTTATCCGCCCCCAGCAGAAAAAAGCCAAAGAGCATCAGAACATGGTGAACAATCTGAAAAAAGGGGACAGGGTTATCACAAGCGGCGGCATTTACGGCGAAATTACATCCCTTGACGAGAACACGGTTACCGTGGAGATTGCCGACAAAGTGCGCATTAAGGTGTCCAGGCCGAGTATCGCCGGATTGAGCGGGCCGTCGGCGGATAAAGGCAAATAGGTTTTCTATCTGCAAACGCAGCTGCAGGCGTTTTTGCGTAAAACCGGGCTGCAAATGACGGATCCATCCATGTTCCGGAAAAACAGACATCTGAAAGGGCGGTGGCATTGAAAGGGCTATCCTGGCGTATAATTGTAATGATCGCGGTGATCATACCGGCGGTGGTGTATGTCATTCCAACATTCAGACCGTCCATGTGGCCGCACAAGCAGATCAACCTCGGGCTCGACCTGCAGGGGGGGATGCACCTCGCACTGGAGGTCCAGACGCAAAAGGCTGTGGAAAGCACCGTTGAAAGGCTCCGGAATGACCTCCGGGGCAGCCTGCGCAGCGAGCGGATCCGTTCTGTCGAAGTGACGGACGCGGATGTCGGTGACTCGGAATTGGCTTTCCGGTTGATCGACCCGGAGGATCTGTCCGGGTTCAAACGCCTGATTGCAGAGGAGCATGACGAATTGACGCTCCTTTCGGAAAGGGATACGGAGGGCGAAATTGTTGTCCGGGTCGGCCTGTCCGAAGAGGTGTCAAAAGAGGTGCAGCGCCAGGCCGTGCGGCAGGCACTGGAAACGATACGCAACCGGATCGATGAATTCGGCGTGTCGGAACCTGATATCCGCATTGAAGGAGAGCGGCGGATCCAGATCCAGCTCCCGGGCATTACCGACACCGACAGGGCCAAGGATCTCATCGGCAGGACCGCCATGCTTGAATTCAAGCTCCTGGATGAAGAACACAGCCCTTCCCGGGCGCTCGAAGGCGATGTGCCGGCCGGTAGCGAAATTCTCTACGGCAGCCAGGAAGGGGAAGAGGGGCGGGAGCCTTTTCTTGTCCAGAAAAGAACCCTGCTTACCGGCGCCTATCTTGACAATGCCCGCGTACAGATTGATCAGCAGTACAACGAGCCCTACGTGTCCATCGACTTCAACCGGCAGGGAGCGCGGATATTTGAGCAGGTTACCGGGGATAACGTAAAAAGGCGCCTGGCCATCGTGCTGGACAACCGGGTTTACTCCGCACCCGTGATACAGGAGCGCATTCCCGGGGGGACGGCAAGAATTACAGGCAATTTCAGTATTCAGGAAGCCCGTGACCTGGCGATCGTCCTGCGGGCGGGAGCACTCCCCGCGCCCGTTGAAATTATCGAAGAGCGGACCGTGGGCCCGTCTTTGGGGCAGGATTCGATCCGGCAGGGGTTTTTGTCAATGATTGTGGGCGGTTTGCTGGTGCTCGGCTTCATGGTTATCTATTACCAGTTCGCCGGTGTGGTTGCCAACCTCGCGCTGGTTTTGAATATTCTGCTGATTGCGGCCGGACTTGCCGCGTTCCAGGCAACCCTGACCCTGCCGGGCATTGCCGGCATCATCCTGACGATCGGTATTGCCGTTGATGCCAATGTGATCATTTTTGAGCGAATCCGGGAAGAGCTCCGGCGCGGCCGGAAAGTCGCCTCCGCGATTACATCCGGTTTCGACCGGGCCACATTGACCATTATGGATGCAAACGTGACCACGCTCATTGCCGCGATTGTGCTGTTTCAGTTCGGAAGCGGACCGGTCCGCGGGTTTGCGGTTACGTTGAGCCTCGGCGTCGTGGCCAGCATGTTCACCTCCCTGATTGTTTGCCGTCAGGTGCTGGATCTGTTCTATGTTTCCCGCCGCATGAAAACCATAAGCATATAAGGATCATCGTGAATGGAGATCATTAAGCCCGGTATCAATATCGACTTTATCGGAAGACGGAAAATCGGTTACATTATATCCTTGGTATTGATTGCAGCCAGCATCCTAACGCTTGTGGTCAACGGGGGACCCAACTACGGCATCGATTTTGCCGGGGGGACCATTGTACAGGTGCGCTTTGACGCTTCCGTGGACATCAATGATATCCGCACGGGCCTGGATGCGTCCGGCCTTTCCGGCGTCTCCATCCAGGCGTTTGACGACGAAGACGGGAAGGAATTTCTCCTACGGACACCGGAAGTGTTGGCCACCGGGGACGAATTTGCAACGGAGATGACAGCGCAACTGGCCGGGGCAACCGGGGTGACGGCCGAAATCCGAAGGATTGAAATGGTGGGGCCACAGGTGGGGGAAACCCTCCGGGAAGGGGCCCTTTTCGCCATGTTTTATGCCCTTTTGTTTATTACCATATATATTTCCGGCCGGTTTGAAATGAAATGGATGGTTTCCGGCGTTACCGCAGGGGTACTTATCAGCGGCGTCGTTTTTTTCTCGCGGCTGCAGCTGAGCATTCCCCTTCTGATACTGATCGCCATCATTCTTACGCTGGTATTGTTCTGGCAGCTGCGCCTCCGGTACGCCATGGGGGCGATCGTGGCGCTGTTGCACGATGTGACAATAACCGTTGGGATCTTTACGCTTCTGGGCAAGGAGTTTTCCCTCCCGGTCATCGCGGCCCTTTTAACCATTATCGGATACTCGCTCAACGATACGATAGTTGTTTTTGACCGCATCCGGGAGAATTTGCGGCTCTACAGCACCCGTATTCTTGAAAAAAACATCAACAACAGCATCAATGAAACATTGAGCCGGACGCTTCTGACCTCATCGACAACGCTGCTGGTCCTCCTGTCGCTGTTTTTCCTGGGGGGCGACATTATCCATGACTTTGCCTTTACCCTCATCATCGGCGTCATTGTAGGGACGTATTCGTCCCTTTTCGTGGCAAGCCCCATGCTTCTGGTGCTTCAAGGGACCATGCCGCCGCCGGAGGATGAAGACGGATATGAACCGGTAAAAACCGAAACCGGAGCGGCAACAGCCGCATAACCTGGTTCCCGGTCGAAACCGGCCGGTTTTTGATTATGCCACTGAACTGTGAACCCGCCGATACCAGTCACTATCTTTACTGGATCGCCCTGAAAAAAGTGCCCGGCGTCGGAAACCGGATGTGCAGACGCCTGGTGGATCGCTTCGGGGATCCGGCGAAGATCGCAACGGCTTCCAGGGCGTCGCTGCTTTCCATTGAGGGCATGAATGCCAAAATGGCGGATGCCGTTCGTGCCGCGGTCCGTGACGGAAAGTTCGCCGACGCTGTCCAAAGGGAACATGACCTGGTTGTGCGCCGTGGGTACCGGCTGATTACGCTGTTGGATCGCGAATACCCCCGGCTGCTTCTGGAAATTCACGATCCGCCCCCCTATCTTTACGCCCGCGGACAATCTTTTGATCTTTCACCGGCCGTCGCCATCGTGGGTTCCCGCCATCCTACCGGCTACGGCATTTCCATGGCAAAGCGGCTGGGCGCGGATCTTGCTGCAAGAGGATTTGTCGTGGCAAGCGGGATGGCAACCGGCATTGATGCGGCCGCCCACCAGGGGGCGCTGTCTGCCGGCGGCAAAACCGCGGCTGTTCTGGGCAGCGGGCTTGCGGTAATATACCCCCCGGAAAACAGGAAGCTTTATCATGACATTGCCGCTTCCGGGGTCGTTCTCTCCGAACTGCCCGTTTTGGAGCCCCCCAATGCATACAATTTTCCTGCCCGGAACCGGATTATTTCCGGCATGACCCTTGGCACTGTCGTTGTGGAGGCGGCCCAAAAAAGCGGCTCCCTGATAACGGCAAAGCTTGCAGCGGAACAGGGAAGAGAAGTCTTTGCCGTCCCGGGCAGCATAAAATCCTGCAAAAGCGCCGGCGCGCACTTCCTTCTCAAGCAGGGGGCAAAGCTGGTGGAAAAAGCCGATGATGTCATCGAGGAGTTTACATACCTGGCCGGTATGGGGGAGCCGCAGCCTTTTTTGCAGGGGCAATCCGTACCGGAAAACGGCAATAATGCATCAATGGATTTGACACAGGCCGAATCCGATGTATATTGCCTGCTTGAACCCTACCCGATCCATATCGATGCGCTTGCATGCAAGACCGACATGGATGCGGCCGGGTTGTTGGCCGTTTTGTTAAAACTGGAGCTGATGGGCATGGTCGTCCAGAGGCCCGGTAAATTTTTTATGTCAAGCGGAGAATGATAGTGGCAAAACCGCTCGTTGTTGTCGAATCCCCGACCAAGGTCAAAACCATTAAAAAATATCTTGGCGACAAGTATAATGTGGCCTCCACGGTCGGGCACATCAAGGATCTGCCCCAGAAGGAAATCGGGATTGATATTGAAAACGATTTTATGCCGAAATACGTCACGATCCCGGGCAAGCAGAAAGTGATCCAGGCCTTGAAGCACGCTGCCGGAGAGGCAGAGGACGTCTACCTCGCCCCTGACCCCGACCGCGAAGGGGAGGCCATTGCCTGGCATACCTCGGAAATTCTCAAAAAAAAGGGGCGCCGGTTTCATCGCGTATTGTTTCACGAGCTGACGAAAAAGGCGGTTTCGGAAGCGATCGGCTCGCCGGAAGCGTTGAACCAAAACCGTTACAAGGCCCAGCAGACCCGGCGGATTCTCGACCGGCTGGTGGGATACCAGATCAGCCCGATTCTTTGGAAGAAAGTCAAGTACGGGTTAAGCGCGGGACGGGTGCAGTCGGTTGCCGTCCGGATGATCTGCGAACGGGAACGGGCCATTTTCGCCTTTGATCCGGTAGAGTACTGGTCGGTTACCGCGACCCTCGAAGGGGCAAATCCCCCCGCTTTTGCGGCGAAGCTCGTAAAAAAAGGGGGGCGTAAAATTTCGATTCCCGATGAAAAAACCGCTGCGGCGATTCACGATGAATTGGCCAACGCCCGGTATTCGGTGGAAAAAATTGTTAAAAAAACGATCCGGCGACGCCCGTACCCACCCTTCACCACCAGTAAGCTTCAGCAGGAAGCCATCCGAAAACTGCGTTTTTCCGCCAGAAAAACCATGAGCGTGGCGCAGCAGCTCTACGAAGGGATAGATCTCGGCGGGGAAACGGTCGGTCTTATCACCTACATGCGCACGGATTCCACCCGGATATCCGCGGAAGCCGCCGGCGAAGCCAAAGATCTTGTCCTTGATCTTTACGGCAACGATTACGCGCTCGACAAGCCGCGCTTTTTCACGAACAAGAACCGCACCCAGGACGCGCACGAGGCGATCCGTCCCACATCGGTCTACCATACGCCCGAAAAAGTGGCAGCGTACTTGTCCAAAGACCAGCTTGCTCTGTACAAAATTATCTGGCAGCGATTCGTGGCCTCCCAGATGGCCGAGGCGCTGGTCGACCAGAAAACCATTAGCATTTCCGCAGGAGAGTGTCTTTTTTCCGCCTCTGGGTCCACCGTGAAATTTCCGGGGTTTTTGAGCCTGTACCAGTCCGCCGACGACGCCATATCCGCTGAAAATGAAAAGGAAAAGGGGCAGCTTCCGGATCTTTCGGAAGGCGAGGTGTTGACGCTTCTGTCGTTGGCGCCGAAACAGCATTTTACCCAGCCCCCGCCCCGGTTTACCGAGGCGACACTGGTAAAGGAACTCGAGGAAAACGGCATCGGCCGTCCGAGCACCTATGCGACCATCCTTTCCACGATCCGGGAAAAAGGGTATGTGGAACTGGAAAAAGGGATTTTCAAACCCAATGAGCTCGGATTTATCATCACGGATCTGCTCGTTCAAAATTTTCCGGATATTGTCGATGTCGATTTTACCGCCAAGCTTGAAGACGACCTGGACCGTGTCGAATCCGCTGAAATGGACGCAAAGCAGCTTCTGGAAACGTTCTACGAAGTGTTTGAAACCCGCGTGATCGCTGCCGCCCAGGAAATGTTGAGCGTTAAGGGGGTGGGGCTCCCCACCGGTATCAATTGCCCCGAATGCGGCAGGGAAGTCCGTGTAAAGGTGGGGAAAAACGGCCCTTTCCTTGCCTGCGAAGGATACCCTGACTGTACGTATTCCCGCAATTATGAGCGGGATGAAAAAGGGACGATCCGTCCCGTAGAACCGGTCCATGAACTGGCCGAGGGGGAGCTCTGCGATAAGTGCGGCCGGAACATGGTCGTAAAACAGGGCCGGTACGGAGACTTCCTCGCCTGCAGCGGATATCCCGAATGCAAAAACACGCGTTCCGTTCATGGAAACGGCAAGGGCAATCCAACCGGGGTATCTTGTCCGGAAGAAGGATGTTCCGGGGAAGTGATTGAAAAACGATCCAAACGGGGCAAGGTGTTTTACGGTTGCAGCCGGTATCCGGACTGCACCTTTGCGTTGTGGGACAAGCCGGTACAGCGGCAATGCCCCGATTGCGGCGCCCCCTACCTGGTTGAAAAAGAAACCAAGAAAGAAGGCAGAATGCTGCGATGCGCAACCCGCGGCTGTGGATACAAGGAAGCCCCGGATACGGAAGAAGCGCCGGCCCAGGCTGCGCAGCAGGCAGGCATGAAGGCCGCCCGCAAAAAGGAATAAGATTATCCCGTCCGGTCCAGGTATGCCAGGTCCCTGGCCTGCGTGTTCTTGGTACCCACCGCCAGCACCTCGAGTCTCTGCCCTTCTTTTTTCGTGAAATAGAGGCGGCCGTTGTAAGCGAATACCACCTCGAAAGCGGTGATTCTGCCTTTTTTGGAGAACACTTTTCGCTTGATGGGTATGGTGGTCATGTCGGCGTTGAGCTGGTGTATCAACTCCTCTGCTTTAAGGGCCATATCCTCCGTCAGATCGGACATGCCGTCCAAGGCCCGGTCATGGAAATCGATGTTCTTGTATAGGGTTTTGCATCGTTTTGCGAGTTTTTCGATACTTTTTTCTTTCTGCTTGTTGATATTTTCCCGTATTTTTTCGAGCCCGTTGATTTTTTCTTCCAGCTCGAGGATTTCTTCTGCCTGAAGCTCCTGCTCTTCGAGGTTTTCCGCGAGCCGCTGCTCCAGTTTTTCGATCTCGCTGAACATTTCTTCTTCGTTTTTTTCGGCTTTTTCTTTCTCCTCATCCAGGGATGTTTGCAGGCTGTGGTACTCCTGCAGCAGCTTTTCCCTTTCCGTTGTCAGACGGCTGAACTGCTGATTGAATTCATCTTCAAGCCGGTGAAGCCGTTCGAGTTCTTGCGCCTTTTCCTGCTCTTCGCGGCGCGCCTTGAAGGTGGCCGAATTAAAATAGAGATACAGGATGCTGCCGGCGATCAGGATGTAGAAAAGAAGTATGGAAAGGGCGATGGCCGAATATAAACGGATCACGGCAGAAACGTCCACCGTAAGGCCGTTTTGCAGAATCTGGAAATTGTCCCTCGCCGTTTCCATGGGATTTTCATTGACGATGTCGGCCGGTGTTCCGGGCCGGTAACCGGCCGGATACAGGATGATCCCGTTGTTGGTAGCAACCGTGACATCCAGGTCGATCCCCAGCTGTATGAGCATGTCCTCGTCCATGAACCCTTCTATGGATTCCCTTACGGATTCCTGGAGCATGACATCCCCGCTGAGGATATTGTTCATGTCGGAAAGGTATATGTTTTCGATTTCATCCTCATAGCGGGACTGGAGGTAATACGCCTCCAGTCCGCGAATGGTGCCCAGGTACAGCAGCGGCGGCATGATAATGGAAAGGATCAGAATGTTAAAGGATAAATATTTCATATGAATGTCTGTTTTGGCTGCGCCTACGCTGAAAACGGGCTGCACTGCGGCGTTATTGCCGTAAGAATTTTTTGCTGAATGCGTGCGAATCCCCATTCGCACGGCAAATACGGTTACTGGTCAGTGTCGGTTTTCGTTCCAATCGCATCGAGAATCGCCTCGGCCTCCTTTGCGTCTTCCATGTCCGGGTTAAGGCGGAGCGCTTTTTCAAGCGCATTTTCGGCGCTTTCCAGGTCTCCTTTCCGGTATAAACTTTTGCCCAGGTGAAAATGAATGGTGGCATTTTCGGGAAGTTTTTCAAGGGCTTCCGTAAATTCTCGTATGGCCTCATCATACAGTTCAAGGCGGTGATATACCCAGCCGAGGGTGTCCTGGATTCTCGGATCATCGGGCATTTTCTCCCGCGCTTTTTTGGCCAGCCGGAGCGCTTCGGAAAGGTCGGTTCGTTTGTCCGCAAGAAGGTACGCCAGGTTGTTGGCCGCAGGTACAAAATCCGGACTTATGGAAAGAACCTTTTTGTAATGGTCAATGGCAAGGTCGGTTTCCCCCTCCTGGGAATACATAACCGCCAGCATCATGTGGGGCACTTCCTGGTCGGGTTTTCGGTCTATGGCCATCTTGTAATGCGCGATGGCCTGATCCCGTTTTCCTTCCATCATGTACGTTTCCGCCAGCGAGTAATAGGACGGCAGAAAATTGGGGTCTTTTTCAAGCGCTGTTTTAAACAGCTCCTCGGCTTTTTCGAGCTCGTTTTTCGCGATGTAGAGTTTTCCCTTGAGGTTGTAGAGGACCGCGAGCATTGACGGGTGATCCTGCAGCGCGTCAATTCGTTCGTTGCACTGGGCAATGGCCTCGCCGATCTTTCCCTGTTCGGTCAGCACCGCAACCAGGTTTACCAGCGCCTGCTGGTGGGAAGGGTTGAGGGACAAGACCTTTGTAAAGGCTTTTTCCGCTTCTTCATAGTTGCCCTGGATCCGGAAAAGCAGGCCGAGGTTGAAATGGCCTTCCGGATTTTCGGGGTTCATATCGGTTAATGTCTGGAAATGATGCCGGGCCTTGTCAAATTCCCCTTTCTGGATGTAAATGCTGCCGAGCAGTGTGCGGGCCTGATAGTTGTCCGGGGAAAGATCGAGAACCCCGCTCAGTATCTCAGTGGCGCGCGTCATGTTTCTCTCGCTCATATAAATGCCCGCGAGAATCAACTGGGCGGGAATGAACTCCTCGCGATTTTGCTGCACTTTTACCAGTTCCTTTTTGGCCGCTTCCGGGAGATCAGTTTTGAGGTAGGCAAGCCCTTTGTAATAAAATATGCGGCTTTCCTCCGGGTATTTTTCAGCCAGAAGCGACAGCTTGGAGAGGGCTTTTTCCGGCTCATTTTCCGAGATATCGATTTTTGCCTCAAGTATCCGCGCCTGCAGATAATTGGGGTAGTTCTTCTTGATAGCCTGAAGGCTTGATTTTGCTTTTTCCACCTGGTTGAGCCCCAAGTACAGATCGGCTATCCGAAGCAGGAGTTTGGGGTTTCCGGGTTGCTCCTCAAGGCCGGATATATAAACCGACAATGCCTTTTGCGGCTGGTTGATGGCCTTGTAAAAAGATGCGGCCACGATATAGAGGTTTTCCGACTGCGGCCTCATATCGATGGCCTTCAGGTACGCGGCCTCTGCTTTTTCCCACTGTCTTGTGTGAATATAGAAATTGCCGAGCAGGATGTAGAGGTTGGGTTCATCCTCTTTGATGGCGATGGCATCCATGAGGATCTTTTGGGCATCATCATAATTTCTTGTCTGCATGTGAAGCCCGTAAAGGGCGATATAAGGCTGTATGGAAACAGGGTTGTTGTCAATGGCAGTGTTCAGAATGTCCGTCGCATCGGCAACATCCCCCCGATGCAGATGGATGCGGGCGATGCTGAGATACGCCTGCAGCTCGGCCGGATTGATATCGATGATCTTGTTGAAGAATTCGATCGCCTTGTCATATTGATCGGTGGAAACATAGGTGTATGCGGTCAGTGCCAGGGCGTGGAGGTGGTCAGCATCGTCTTCAAGGATGTTTTTCGTGATTTCAAGGCTTTTGTCGTACTCCCTGCTTAAAAGATAAAGATTGGCAAGGCGCAGCCGGGACCCCGTCAGGCTTTTGTCCTGCTGGGTTGCGGTTTTCAGAGCGTCAATGGCTTGGGGGATGTTCCCCAGCTGAAGATAGACCTCGCCCAGCCGGGCGTACGCCCTGGTGAATTCAGGATCGATTTCAATCGCCTTTAACAGATTGTCGCGGGAGCATGTGTACTGCTGATTTTCAAAACAGATTTCCGACTTTTCAAAATATTCGTTTTTGCGGTTTTTGTCGTCTGCCGTGCATCCCAGTACAAAAATCACGGCAAACAGACAGGTACAGGCGGGTTTTGCAATACCGGCCATTCGAAAGCCTGCCGGTAAACAGGCGGAAAAGCCGGATACGAAAGCCAGGATACGGGACTTGGAAATGTCCGATGGATGCTTTTTGAAAAAAATCATTTTGCTCGCCCAGATTAGATTGTAAAAACGATGGCCGGCAGGGAGCCTGCATAAACATAAAAATATTTACACGCTTCGCAGCAGGTAGTATAAATTGTAAAAACCACCCGGTACTTTTGATTGCTGCATGTTGTTTTTACCAGATGACAGGATGCAATAAAAGCGTTTTATGCGGTTCAATGGAGACAGAACAGATGTGGAGCGAAAATCTTCTTTCGAAAAAGCGCATCATATTGGGGGTAAGCGGCGGAATTGCCGCCTACAAGAGTGTGGAACTGCTGCGCCTTCTCCAGAAAGCGGGCGCTGATGTCAGGGTGGCAATGACGGAAAGCGCACAAAAATTCGTGGGGCGCATTACTTTCGAGGCCATTTCCGGATATCCTGTATTTGAAAGAATGTTCGACGATGCGGCGGGCCATGAGATACGCCACATAAACTGGGCAAAAGACGCTGATGCGGTGGTCATTGCGCCCGCAACGGCGAATATTATCGGAAAGATAGCATGCGGCATCGGCGATGATGCCTTGTCCACGCTCATGATGGCGGTTACGGCGCCGCGTGTGGTCTGCCCGGCCATGAATACGAATATGTTTGAAAATCGGGCGGTGCAGCGAAACCTGGATATCCTGGAAAGAGACGGCATCTCCGTTGTGGCGCCCGGCTACGGGGAGCTCGCCTGCAAGACTACGGGGCCGGGGCGGCTTGCCGATCCGGAAGAAATTGCCTGGCGCCTCGTGGATGTCTTTACGGCAAAAGACCTGGCAGGAAAGCGCGTGGTCGTCTCCGCGGGCCCCACCCGGGAGCCCATTGATCCGGTCCGGTATATCAGCAATCCGTCTTCCGGCAAAATGGGATATGCCGTGGCGCAGGCCGCAGCCTTGCGAGGGGCCGATGTTCTGCTCGTTTCCGGACCCACTGTACTTGCCGACCCCATCGGCGTGCGGGTAAGACGAATATCAACGGCGCAAGAGATGGCCGAGGCCGTATTGGATGAATGCGGCAGCGCCGATATCGTGGTCAAGGCCGCAGCGGTTTCCGATTATCGACCCGCCGGCGTGTCGGCGCACAAGGTCAAGAAGGAAAAAGACAATCTCGTTTTAGAGCTGGAAAAAACGACGGATATTCTGGCCGAACTGGGGCGCCGGAAAACGCCGGGGCAAATTCTGGTCGGCTTTGCCGCGGAAACCCGGGATCTTGAAAAATACGCAATTGAAAAAATGAAGAAAAAAAACCTGGATATGATTGCCGCCAATCTTGTGGGGGGGAAAGACGCGGGGTTTGACGCGGACACCAATCTCCTCCGGCTATTTTTTCCCGACGGCAGAAGCGAGAAGCTGTCCATGATGGATAAGTTCACGGCAGCGGCCATTATCATGGACCGCGTAGCGACCATCCTTGCCCGAAAGGGCGGCATTGGCCAGCTGTAAGGGTATTTGGCAAAAGGCGTTTTCCGGTCATGGGCATGAAAACAAATGCAAACGAATTTGACGCACTCGTGGGGGAGATCCAGAAGCACCTCGTTTTTTTACAGGCGGTGGGGTGCGCGGGCGCCCATTTGAACCAGGAAAGTATCAGGATCGTCCGGGCGTGGGAAAACCCGTTTCCGGCGTCTCTGGCCGATGTCTTTGATGAATATCTGCAATGCCGGCGATGCGGCCTTGCTTCGGCAGGGAAAGCGTCCGTTTTCGGGGCGGGGTCGGAGAATGCCGACTTGATGTTTGTCGGCTTTGCGCCCAGGCGGGAAGACGAGGGGAGACGCCACCCTTACACGGGGAAAGAAGGCGCGCTGCTGACCCGGATTATTGGTGCGATGGCCCTGGACCGGGATTCGGTGTATATCTGTCATGCCGTCAAATGCCTCCCACCGGGAGGAGCCCCCCCCGGCAAATGGGAGGCAAAGGCATGCCGGTATTATCTCCTTCGCCAAATACAGGCGATCCGGCCTTCGGTCATCTGTGTTTTTGGGGAAGGGGCCGCCGGTGCCCTTCTTGGAGCGGGTATGCCTTTCGCCCGGATGCGCGGCCGATTCTTCGATTATGAGGGAATCCCCGTGATGCCCACGTATGACCCGTCCCATGTGTTGGCCGACCCGTCCGCCAGGCGTCCCGTTTGGGAAGATATGCAGAAAATAATGAAAAAACTGGACGGATCGGAATAAGCGCCGCAAGGAATTGGCGTATATTTATATATTGACAATAAAATCGGATTTGTTTTAATATAAAAGATTCCATTTTTTGAGGGATTCGTAAAAAGTCGTTTTTTAGATGGCAAAGAAAAATGTTCAAGATCAAGGCGCGCGAATCTTGAGGAATTGAGCGTGCTTGGCCGTACGCGAAATTTTTCAAGATGAAGCGCAACGCAGATATTGGACTTTTTGCGAAGCCGTCATTTTTTGGCTGGAAATGCGGGGGCCGTGTCCCTCGCTTTGTGTTTTGTACGTGTTGATTTTCACGAGAGTATCAAATTTGATAGTACCGTAAAAAGTCGATTTCAGACGGCTTTGTAAAATGTTCAAGATCAAGGCGCGTGCAATTTTTGAAGAATCGATTGTACTCAGCCGTACGTGAGATTCTTCAGAAATTGTGCGCAACGCAGATATTGGGCTTTTTACGAAGCCGTCAAACCTGGTTACCGCAGCAAAAGGAGATGAGAGCAGCGATGGGTAAAAAACAAAAAGAAGTCAAGGAAAAACCGCTGGAGAAAATGACCGCCACTGAACTCAGGGAGGTGGCCAAGGAAATTGACGGCATCACGGGCGCCTACGGAATGAACAAGGCCGAACTGATTTCCGTGATTAAAAAATCAAAAGGCATAACCGACACCGGCGTCAAAAAGAGCGCCGCCGGAACGGTCCGCGAGATCAAGGAAAAGATCCGTGAGCTCCGTAAAAAGCGCCAGGAATATATCGAAGCCGAAGACCGGAAAATGGCCGATATTTTCCGCCACCGGATAAGCCGGTTGAAAAAGAAGACCCGCCGGATATAAGGCAATGGCCTGAAAACAGCTCTGTTCAAGGAGGTGGGGGGCAAACAGGAGATCGATCCCTGCTTGACCTGCAATGACCAATGCGGCCGCGCCGCAGAAACCGGATGTCAGAGTTCGCGAATGAGCCCTATCGCCCTGACGAAACTCATTGATTCCTTTGTCGATTTCCTTGCAGCGGAAAGAGGGTATTCCGATAATACCTGCAGGGCGTATGCGCGGGATTTGAATGATTTTCTGCGCTATTTCACGGCCAACCGGGACATGGTGGCCGGTGCCGCAGACACCGGGAAGAAGGGGGCGCACCCCGGAAAACAGCGGGCGCCGAAAAGCGATGATATCGAGAAGGTCAGCGCCCTGGTGATCCGGAGCTACCTGGGATTTCTCCACAAGCAGCAGGTCAAGAAAACGTCGATTTCGAGAAAGATCTCTGCGATTCGGTCATTTTTCAAGTATCTGGAGAAACACGGGGTAATACGGGAAAATCCCGCCCTGCACGTCGTTGCGCCGAAACTGGAAAAGCCGATTCCGACGTATTTGACAGTGGACGAGGTGTTTCACCTGCTCGATTCCATTGAAACGAAAACCCTTGCCGGCAAGAGAAACCGTGCGATTTTCGAGCTCTTGTATTCGACCGGCATACGGGTCTCCGAGCTTGTAGGGCTCGATGTGGAGACTGTCGATTTTGAAAGACGGATCGTAAAGGTCAGGGGGAAGGGCTCAGTGGAACGAATGATCCCCTTTGGCGAAAAGGCGCTGGTTGCCATCCGGGAATACCGGGAAAATCTCCAGGGAAACCAGCGACAGGCTCCGGATATCTGGAAAGGCCCGCTCTTTTTGAATAAAAACGGCGGCCGGCTGACCGACCGCTCGGTCGCCCGGATCCTGAACGACACCGCCGTCAAGGCGAACCTGACCATGCCGGTTTCCCCCCATGATCTCCGCCATACCTTTGCCACGCACATGCTCGATGCGGGACTCGATCTTCGGATGGTGCAGGAGATGCTGGGGCACAAAAGCCTGTCCACCACGCAGAAATATACCCATGTCAGCATCGACCGTTTAATGGCGGCATACGACAGCGCGCATCCGAGAAAGTAGTCCGTTTTTTTCGACCCCGGCGTCGGGGGACGGGGAAACAAGACAAATGATTGTGCAGCAAAAAGGATTCCAAAGGTAAATCCAATGAATTTTCACGGTACAACCATACTAGCGGTCCGGCACAACGACAGGGTAACGGTTGCCGGCGACGGCCAGGTGACGCTCAATACCACGGTGATCAAGCACAAGGCCAGAAAGGTTCGCCGGATCTATAACGACAAGATTATCGTGGGGTTTGCCGGTGCGACCGCGGACGCCCTCAACCTTTCTGAAAAACTCGAGGGAAAGCTCGAACGGTATAACGGAAACCTGATCCGTGCGGCTGTGGAACTGGCGAGGGACTGGCGTACGGATAAATTCCTGAGACGCCTGGAAGCCATGATGATCGCGGTAGATGCGACCCAGATGCTGCTTATTTCCGGAAACGGCGATGTGATTGAGCCCGACGATCCCGTGATCGGCATCGGGTCCGGCGGGGTTGCGGCAACCGCGGCTGCAACGGCGCTTCTGGCGCATGCGGACATGCTGGGTCTGGATTCCGGCACGATCGTCACCGAGGCGATGCAGATTGCCTCCGGTCTGTGCATTTATACCAATACATCCTTTACCATCGAGGAGATTGGGTCGGATGCCGGCCCATCGGCATGATCCATGCCGTCCGGTGCGCCGTGTCGCACCGGGGAGGAATAAAATAAGGATAGTAAAACAGCGAAAAGGCATTATTCAACACCATGAGCGACCTTAAACCATCTGAAATCGTCGTTGAATTAGACAAGTATATTGTGGGGCAGAACAAGGGGAAACGGTCCGTCGCCATCGCGCTTCGCAACCGGTGGCGCCGGCGCCAGGTACCTCCGGAGCTGAAGGATGAAATCGCCCCCAAAAATATTATCCTGATCGGCCCCACGGGTGTGGGGAAGACAGAGATCGCAAGGCGTTTGTCCAAGCTGACCGATTCCCCCTTCTACAAGGTCGAGGCCTCGAAATTCACCGAGGTCGGATACGTCGGGAGGGACGTGGAGTCCATGGTTCGCGACCTTCTGGAAGTGACCATCAGCATGTTGAAGGAACGGGAGCAGGAGGCGGTATCGGGCAAGGCCATGGAGATTGCCGAAGACCGCCTGCTTGATATCCTTCTGCCGGATTCCGATCCCCGGAAAAAGGCTGCTGCCAATGACGGCCGGCAGGTTCAGGGGGATACTTTTGTCCTCGAAGGGGAAAACGGGGGGCAATCTGATGAACCGGCCCAAAGCGCCGCTTCATCGTCGGCCACCCGGGAAAAGCTCCGGAAAATGCTGCACGAAGGGAAACTGGACAACCGCTTCGTGGACCTGGAAACTCATGACCGTTCCACGCCGATGCTTGAAATATTTTCCAATACCGGCATGGAGGAAATGGGGATCAACTTCAAGGATATGCTCGGCAGCATGCTGCCCCGCGGGGCCCCCCGGAAGCGCCGCGTCACGGTGGCCGACGCACTCCAGATTCTTGCGCAGGAAGAAGCCCAGCGGGAGGCTTCGGCCGTTCCAGCGCCCAGGCTGCAGAGTGCCCCGGCCTGTTCGTCAGTGCCAACCGGCTGGCCGGGCTGATGCCGGCGGACGGGCGTGGTTCGGCCGATTTCAT
>JAWOAV010000052.1:0-23057 GCA_046498365.1 Desulfosalsimonadaceae bacterium | reverse complement strand
CAAGATTTTGCTTATTCAATAATTCTTTTTAGTATTGTTTTCACTAGCATATTGCTATTTTTAATGCCTGATAAAAAAGAAGAGGTTGAAGAAAGTATTAAAGAAGAAGCTGTCGAAATGAATCAAGGCTAGTTTTTTCTTATTCATTAAAAAACCGTTTGGCTGGGTCAAGTCCGATGATACCTATACATACCTGACCGGTGCAAAAAACCGCACAACCGCAGAAATCAAGGGACCTGTAAGCGCACTGAAGCTTACCGCCGGATATGAATTTGAATACAACAACCGCCGGGATCTGCGCATGGAAGGCGAATTTTTCAGCTATTCCCCTCTTCGCCATAAGATCTATGCCGAAATTGATTATCCGGTTGCTAAAAACTGGACCGTCACGCTTCGGGGGGAACTTCGCAGGAGCATGTATCCGGACGCCAACGTGCGGATCGACCCGGCGGACGGCCAGGTGATCCGGAAAAAGCGCGAGGATGACCGCATTGCTTTCTCCTTACGGACGGAATACCAGGTTACCGGAACCGTCGATATTTTTGCACAATACGACCGAACGGATAACGACTCGAATCTCCCGGACTACACCTACACCAGCAATCAAATCATGATTGGATGCCAAAAGACGTTTAACTAATTTTTGCCTTCTTTTATAGACACGATAAATATTTCCACAGAATGTTGACCCGTAGGGGCACCCCTTGCGACTGCGCGGAATCAGGGCACCCGCAAGGGGTGCCCCTACGAAATCATACTGATCATTATGTCTATTGATACATGCAAAGAATTGTGATTTCTTTGCAATCCGTTTATCCATATGGTATCCGGCCGGGCGATCCGGCACAATCCATACGATTCCCGCTGGCAATATTGCCCTTGCATGCCTATTGTTATTGACGATAACCGATCTCAACATTATCTTTCGGCCCAACCTTTTTGTTGGATAATCGAAATCGCTATCGCAATCGAAAAAAACAGGTCACTTGCTCACGAAAAGCCTGGTGTTTGCCGTATTTAAAAAAAAAGACTTTGTGTTCTGTGGATTTGAAAAAACCGATTTCAATTGCGATTTCGTCCCCGAAAAAACGAAATTTAAACAAGCGGAGGTGCAGCATGAGCAAAATTGCCGTCATTATCACGGATTACTTCGAAGATTCGGAATATACCGAGCCTGTTGAGGCCTTTACAAAAGCCGGGCATGAGACGGTCAATATCGGGCTTGAGGCGGGAGCCGTCGTAAAGGGGAAAAAGAAAAACACGCCGGTGACCATTGACAAGGCGGTTAGCGAGGTTTCCCAAAAAGATTTCGACGCCCTTCTGATACCCGGCGGATATTCCCCGGACAACCTGCGCGCCTTTGATGCGCCCGTAGCCTTTGTGAAAGATTTCATGGCATCCGGGAAGCCGGTTTTTTCCATCTGCCACGGCCCCCAACTCCTGATCACCGCGGATGTCCTGCGCGGCCGGAAAGTAACCGGATATAAATCGATCATCCAGGATATCAAAAATGCCGGGGCCGATTTTCAGGATGCGGAAGTGGTGGTCGACAAAAACCTCGTCTCCAGCCGGCAACCGGGTGATCTTCCGGCATTTATCCGGGAATCGATGAAGCTGCTCCCCTGATTGAAGCGGCAAAAAAAATCCCACGGGGGAAGAATCCTTACCCTTCCCGTCCTTGGCGGTTCTTTTCGTAAAATTGGGTTGATCCTGCGGACGTATTTCATTTATAATGAGATAAAGATGCGGTGTATGCCCACAATTTTTTTGCGTTCCATAAAAAAAGGGTTTACAGGTACGGCTTCCTGTAAACCCTTGCATTTTCTGGTAGGCGCGATCAGACTTGAACTGATGACTTCTACCGTGTCGGGGTAGCGCTCTACCACTGAGCTACGCGCCTTTAAAAGATCAAAAATTTGGTCAAAAACTACATCATCCGGCTTGAATCTGTCAAGGAGAAAAACGCCGGCAACGGTGTTTCTATGAAAACGGGAAAAGTTCTTACAATCAGCGCCATTGTCTTTATTGCAGCGGTATCCGGGGGGATTACGGGCGCCGTTATCGGCCTTACCCAGGATCTGCCCCAGATCCGCATGCTGGAAAGTTATTCTCCTTCGGCGGTTTCCAGGATTTACTCTTCCGATAACGTTCTGCTTGCAGAACTGCACGTCGAAAAACGGGATCCCATACCCTTAGACGATATGCCCGATACCCTCCAGACGGCCCTTTTGACAACCGAAGACAGGCAATTTTACCAGCACAGCGGCATTGATCTCAAGGGAATCGCCCGGGCGATCATCAACAATATACGCTCCGGCGGGTACGTGGAAGGAGCAAGCACCCTGACCCAGCAACTGGCCAAGACGCTTTTCCTTACGCCGGAAAAATCCCTGCAGAGAAAGCTGCGAGAGGCCTTTCTGGCCTTTCAGCTTGAAAGACGATACACCAAGAATGAAATCTTGGAACGCTACCTCAACCAGGTATATTTTGGATCCGGCGCCTACGGTGTTGAGATGGCCGCAAAGCGATATTTTGGAAAATCCGCGGCCGATTTGGATCTCAGCGAATCCGCCCTGCTTGCGGCCATGCCCAAGGCGCCTTCGGTCTACTCCCCCCTGGTCAATCCCGAACTTGCGGTCAAACGGCGCAATCTCGTGCTGGCGCAGATGCGCGAAACGGGTGCGATAAATATGGATGCGTATGAAAAGGCGATAAAAACGCCGTACACCTCGCCTTCACGAACCAGCAATGCCAGAAAGGCGCCGTATTTTGTGGATTTCATCATCCGGGAGATGGAAGCGGCCGTCGGTTCATCCGCCCTTTACAAGGGCGGCCTGACGATTCATACCACATTGTCCTACCGTATGCAGGAGGCGGCGGAGAGGGCGCTGGAAACAGGTCTCGACAGCCTTGCGAACCGAATGGGGGCAAACGGGGAACCCGATCCAGTCCCCCAAGGGGCGCTTGTGGCCATCGATGTCCAGACAGGGGGCATTCTTGCCATGACCGGGGGGCGCGACTACCATGAAAGCCCTTTCAACCGGGCGACGGATGCACGGCGTCAGCCCGGTTCGGCTTTCAAGCCGATCCTTTATGCGTATGCCATCGAACAGGGGTTCAGCCAGGCCTCACTCTTGCTTGACGCCCCTGTAGATTACAACGGATGGCAGCCCCGGAATTTTTCTGAAACCTACGAGGGGGAAATCACGCTTAGAAAATCCCTGGCGGATTCCAAAAACATCCCGGCGGCAAGGCTGCTCCAGCAGGTAGGCCCGTCCGCGGTAATCGATTTTGCAGGCGCCTGCGGCATCACTTCCCCTATGGCCCCCTACCCTTCCCTCGCCCTGGGCGCTTTCGAGATGACGCTTCTGGAGTTGACCTCTGCTTATACGGTATTCCCCAACGGGGGAACCCATGCAGAACCGCACGGCGCGATCATGGCAGCAACGCCGGATGGACGGACTGTCTGGAAAAATCCCGGTGAAAAAAAATTCGTAATGTCCCGCGCCGGCGCAGCCGTGATAACGGACGTCTTGCGGGGCGTCGTCACCGAGGGAACAGGGAGGAAGGCCAGCGACATCGGGCGGGCTGTCGCCGGAAAAACAGGGACCACCAGTTCCTACCGCGATGCTTTATTCATTGGTTTTTCACCGGATATCGCCGCTGGCGTCTGGACCGGACGAGACGATTTCACCTCCCTGGGGCCTTATGAGACCGGGGGGCGAGCGGCGCTTCCCATATGGAAACAATTTATGGCGGAAGCGTTAAAAGATCAGCCGATCACGTTTTTCGACTTTCCGGACGATGTCGTGGAAATCCGGATGGATCCGGCTACCGGAAAGCGCGTGCACGGGAGCAGCGGCGTTGCCGCCCGCTTCAGAAAAAGCGAAGTGCCCGAATAAAAACTTGATTTCAAGCGCATTACCGTCTAAAGAGGCCTATATGATTCGGAAAGCCACCATAGAAGATATTCGGCAGATTTATTCGCTGTTGAAATACTACGGGGAAAAGGGGGAGCTGCTTGCAAGGCCCTTGAGCCAGCTATACGACCATGTTCGCGACTTTCTCGTGTATGAATCGCTTGATGGCAGCGGGATTATCGGCTGCTGCGCGCTCCAGTTCTGCTGGGTGGATCTGGCGGAAATCCGGTCTCTTGCCGTTCACCAGGCCCATCTCCGGGAAAAGATCGGAACGCAGCTTCTTCAGACTGCTTTTGAAGAAACGCGTGAATACAAGATCAAGAAGCTTTTTACCCTTACCTACAAGCCGGATTTTTTTAAACAGTTCGGGTTTATCGAGATCGACAAGGCCGAACTGCCCATAAAAATATGGTCCGACTGCCTCCATTGCGTCAAATTCCCGGACTGCGATGAAATCGCCATGCTCAAGCTGTTGTAACAATCAGGAATAGATGAGGTTGCATTTCAGGGGGGGATACTCCCATACGCCCGGCAAGGGCAGAATGTACTGGTTCTTCACCGTCAGCCAGAAAAGTTCCGGCTTCAGATCCCTCAGCTTGCCGTCTTCGGGGGGCCTTGCCGAGGACGTCTGCTCGTATATGACCTTGAACAGGAACACACCGCTGCCTTTATTGGCCTTATCGAGCATGAAGTAGTTTTTCAGCTCCTTCAGGGTCAGTTCATGACGCTCCGCGATTTCGTCCATCTCGCTTTTGCTGAGCTTCATCAGTACGCTCTTGGAAAGGCCCTGTTCAGAGTACCGGTACAGGGACCGTGATTCACTGCTCGATACATACACGGTGGAAACAAACGGCAGCCTCCTGAGATACTGGGCCGCAACCGCCGCCGCGGTCCTCCGCCCGCCGATCATTTCCGGCAGTCCGTAAAATTCAAAGAACTTTTTCTGGATGTCCTGGGCGTACTTTTCCCCTTTTTCATAGACGTCCTTGGATATGTATCGCAGAAAACGGGCAAGGTCCTCGGCGGCCTCCGTTATGGGCCAGTCAATCCGCACATGAAAGTGGGAAAGACAATAGCGATGCCTGTTTTTGGGTTGATTTCTGTCTCGCTGGATCAGAAGGGCGTAATCGACCGGAAGCAGTTCCGTCAAAAAATTATAGAAGTGTATGCTTTCCAGGTATTTCTGGGTGCGATCATAATCAGGGCCCAACGAGAGGGTTTTTGAGCGCATCAGGTTGGTCTTGGTCGTACGGTTCGAATCAAAAAACCGAATGTATTTCTTGTGCTCCTGGGGGATGGTTTCTTCCACAAAAATCACGAGGAACGCATTGTGAAAATCATATTCCAGCTTGGGAATGCGGGCGCGGGGTTTGAGTTCCTTCCTCTCGATAAAGGGGTAAGGCGTATCGTTCTGCTTGAAATTCTCATACGTGTCGGCCAAAGCGTGCGCCAGGATAAACTGGTCAAGGTCATCCCGCAACAGTTCGTAATAGGATCGCCTTTGTCGATTTTCCAGGCTGAGTGATTCCCGGGAACGCCAGTACAATACTTTCCCTCCTTTGGCCTGCCTTTCGGATCTGCTTTTTCACATCGAAAAACAGGAAATTGTGTGTTAAAAGCTGCTTCTTCTACCACCCCGCATACAATTTACGTATCATTTTTTTATAACATTGTCAAATAATTATATTTCACTGCCCCGAAGAAGCAACCGACAGTGCGCCTCCCTGCATCATTGCTCAAGAACGGGTCCGCCGAGGGCTTCCACTCCCGGCAGGGGCTTGCCTTCCAGCAGCCTCAAAAACGCGCCGCCGCCGGTGGATATGTATGAGATCCGGTCTTTCTGCCCGCTGCTGTGGACTGCCACGTCCGTATCCCCGCCGCCCACAATGGACAATGCATAGGAATCCGCAACGCTGTATACCATGGACAGCGTGCCGCGGCTGAAGGCGTCCATTTCGAAAACGCCCATGGGGCCGTTCCAGACAATGGTCTTTGCATTGTAGAGGGCTTCGTCAAACAGCGTAGAGGTCGCCGGTCCGATATCCAGCGCCATCCAGCCGTCGGGAATCTCCTGGAAAGGGACGATCTTGGTCTCCGCCTTCGGGTCCAACTCCTGCGCCACCACCGCATCAACAGGGAGGTAAAACTTGATGCCTTCTTCTATGGCCCGCTGCCGGAGCCGGCCGGCGGCCTCGACAAGGTCGTCTTCCACCATGGATTTGCCGAGATTATAGCCCATGCTCTTCAAAAACGTATTGGCCATGGCCCCGCCGATAATGAACTTGTTGACCCGGGCCAGCATGTTTTCAAGCGCGCTGAACTTGCCTGACACCTTTGCGCCGCCGACAATGGCCACCAGGGGGCGCCGGGGATTTTCCATGGCTTCCTGAAAGTACTTGAGTTCCTTGATCAGCAGGAAGCCGGCGGCGGTTTTCTCCTTTTGCGCCGCAATGGCGCATACCGATGCATGTTCCCGGTGACTGACCGCGAATGCGTCGTTGATGTACACATCGCATAGGGCGGCGAGCCCGGCGGCAAATTCCGCGTCGTTTTTTTCTTCCCCTTCGTGAAAGCGAAGATTTTCCAGCAGGAGGACATCCCCTTTTTTCATGTCCCGGACCCTGCCTTCAACCTCCGATCCGATACTGTCCGGTGCGAGCGGCACATCCTGCTCCAACAGGCGGGCAAGCCGCATGGCCACAGGTTTGAGGCTCAGCTTTTCGACCACCTTCCCCTTGGGGCGCCCCATGTGAGACATGACAATCAGCTTGCCCCGATGGTCCAGCACATATTTGAGCGTGGGAAGCACTTCGCGTATCCGCGTGTCATCCGTTATGTTCTGCTGGTCATCCAGGGGGACGTTGAAATCAACCCTGACCAATACCCGTTTCCCTTCCAGGTTCATCGACTTGATGTTTTTCATGTCTTGTTCCTCGATTGTTTTTTCGTGCGCCGGTTATGCAGCATCTTTTTTTTCGCCCATCGCTCCAGGAAGGATATCCTCCCGGATTGATAGACCCTGTCCAGCTTTTCTTCCTCGACCACCACCCGGTTTTCTCCTGCGATGGCGGTTTTCAGGCATTGGGTTTTTTCCCCGCAGGCCATGCACTTTTCCGGGGAATGCCGGAGGCCGTCCGGCGACAGGGGGAATACCTTCTCCAGGATGCCAAAGCATTCCGGTTTTTCCTTTTCCATAAACATGCTCCACCAAAAAATATAAACCAGCATGACGCGATGTCGATCGATAATCGACATATCGCTTTTTCCGGGTGTTCTCAGGATCAGCGCGGATGAAACCGGTTTGACCACAGCCCCGATTCAGTCAAGCTGGTCGAACTGCCGGCACATGCGGGCAATGTGCCCGTGATCGGCAAAGGAATAATAGCAGCCGGCTCCCACGACCAGGTGCTCATGGACCGTTATTCCCAATGTCATGCAGGCCAGCACCAGGCGCCGGGTTATCTCCATGTCGGCATGGGAAGGCTCCGGGTCGCCGGAGGGATGGTTGTGTGCGAAAATGACCGCGGCCGCCTTGTGATTGAGCGCCGCGCGCACCACTTCGCGGGGATAGACCGAACTTGCGGTCAACGTCCCCTCAAACATCGTTTCCACGGCCATGACACGATTTTTCGCATCCAGGAAAAGCACCTTGAAACACTCGCGGTCCATCGCCGACATGGAATGATACAGAAAATGAAAAAGGGCCTCCGCATTGTTCAGTGCTTCCGAGCGGACAACTTTTTTCTCGAGAAAACGCCGGGAAACGGCAGGGATCAACTTAAGGCCGAATACGTTTTTGGGACCGATGCCCTTGATTTCGCACAGCTCGCTTACGGGCGCTTCAAACACCTGCTGAAGGGTCTTAAACCGTTTCAGAAGCGCCTTTGCTTCATCCTTGCAATCTTTACGGGGCGTAAACAGGGTCAGCAGCAATTCGATGACTTCATAATCATGGAATCCTTCCAGGCCGCCGGCAAGAAACCGGTCCCGCAGCCGTTGGCGATGGCCTTCGGATTTATGCCGGTTGTTCTCGTTCATGGCGATTCCTGACGGGCTTCAGCACTACTCGACGTCTTCGAGCTCGCTTTTCAGGTTCCTGGTCATCAATTGGTACACCGCCGCTTTTGGATCGAGATCCTCATAGAGAATCGCATGTACCGAATGGGCAATGGGCATTTCCACGCCCCGCTTTTTGGAGAGGTTGTACACGGATTTGGCCGTCTTGACGCCTTCGGCAACCATTCGCATTTCCGAGAGGATATCGCCCAGCTTTTTCCCTTCCCCGATCATTTTGCCCACGGTGTGGTTCCGGGAAAGGGTCCCGGTACAGGTCAACATCAGGTCTCCCACCCCCGCAAGCCCTGCGAAAGTGTGGGGATTTGCGCCCAGATGAATACCCAACCGCCGGATTTCGGCCAGACCGCGCGTAATTAATGCGGCCCGGCTGTTCAGGCCCAGGCCCAGGCCGTCGACAATCCCGGATGCGATGGCGATAACGTTTTTAACGGCCCCACCCAGCTCGACCCCGATCATGTCCGTGTTGGTGTACACCCGGAAATAAGACGTGGCGAAAACCGCCTGTACATGGTTTGCGATATCGATATTCGTTGCCGCAGCCGTAACCACCGTCGGCATTCTCTGGGCGACCTCAATGGCAAAACTCGGCCCCGAAAGAACGGCCAGCCGCCCTTTTCCGGGCAGAAGCTCCCCGAGTACGCCGGTCATGGTCAGATGCGTCTTGTTTTCGATCCCTTTTGAGGCGGTAACCACGACGGCTTCCTCCGGCAGGTGCTTTGCCGCAAGTCCTGCTACCCGGCGCATTTCATGGGACGGCACGACCATGAGCACAAGGTCTTTTCCGCTGACCACTTCCGCCAGGTCATTGGAGGCACGAAGTTTTTTCTCAAGGATAATTTCAGGCAAAAACAGCCTGTTTTCCCTTTCCGAATTGATGCTCTCGGCAACCTCAGGTTCATACGCCCACAAATCGACCCGAAACCCCTTGCCCGCAAGGAGGTCCGCCAGTGCGGTTCCCCAACTGCCGGCGCCTACCACGCCGATTTTCAGATTCTGTATATCCAGCATGTATGTCCACCTGGTTTCCGCCCGGCCAAAAAAACCTAACGGAAACGATAACGCATTGTTTGTATTCGATCCCTTCCTGGCGAACCTGCCACAATGAAATCAATCTGTGGGGTCGATGTCTCCGCGGGGGGGGATATCATTATCTTCTTCACCTGCATCCATGGTGTCGTCTGCCGCCTCGGCAAGCCTCGCTGCGCTGACCAGCCGCTCGTCGGCTTCCATGTTGACCAGTTTTACGCCCTGGGTATTCCTGCTGATCACGGAAATGTTTCCAATGGCGATCCGGATAATTTTTCCGGAGCTGGTCATGAGCATAATATCATCGTCGTCACTGACCAGCAGGATGGTTACCACCTTGCCGTTTCGTTCGCTGGTCTTGATCGTTATAACGCCTTTCCCACCCCGTCTCTGCACCGGGTATTCGTCTATGGCGGTGCGTTTGCCGTAGCCGTTTTCCGTTGCCGTGAAAAGGGTCTCACCGTGCGCCATCACCTCCATTCCAACCAGCACATCCCCGGCGGTAAGGCTCATGCCCCGGACGCCGCGGGATATGCGGCCGCTGGGACGCACATCGGTTTCATGGAAACGGATGGATTTGCCGTACCGGGAACACAAAAAAACGTTCTGTGTGCCGTCGGACAGGCGGGCGGCGATGAGTTCGTCCCCTTCGCCCAAGCGTATCGCGATGATGCCGCCGGATCTCGGCCGGGAAAAGGCCATTATATCAGTCTTTTTAACCACCCCGCTCCGGGTGCACATGAGAATATTCAGACCCGGGGTGAACTGGGGGACTGCCAGAACGGTGGTAAGGTGTTCCTCCGGCAGGAAATTGAGCAGATTGACGATGGCTTTCCCCCTGGACCATCTCCCCCCTTCGGGAATATCATAGACCTTGCACCAGTACACCCGCCCCTGGTTGGTAAAAAACAGGAACGTATGGTGGGTGGAGGCCACGAAAAGGTGTTCGACAAAATCCTCGTCTTTCGTGCCCATACCGGTCTTCCCCTTGCCGCCCCGGTTTTGCTGCTGGTAGAGGGTGACCGGGTTCCTCTTGATATACCCGCTTCTGGTGATGGTGACCACCATATCTTCCTCGGCGATCATATCCTCCATGCTGATTTCCCGGGTATCGGCAACGATCGTCGTTCGCCGCTCATCCCCGAATATTTCCTGTATTTCGGTCAGCTCCTCCTTGATGATATTCAATACAAGCCGCTCGCTGGAGAGAATTTCCCTGTACCGGGCAATTGCCTGCAGAATCTCGATATGCTCCTGTTTTATCTTGTCTCTCTCCAGTCCCGTAAGACGCTGCAGGCGCATATCCAGTATGGCCTGGGCCTGCAGATCGCTCAGTGCGAAGCGATCAATCAACAGCGTCTTTGCTTCCGGAGGCGATCCCGCGCTGCGGATCAGTGAAACCACCTCGTCCAGATTGTCCAGGGCGACAATAAGCCCGTCCAGTATATGGGCCCGGGCTTCGGCCTTTTCGAGATCGTAGCGGGTCCGCCGGATAATGACTTCCTTGCGGTGGATAATGAAATGCTCGAGGATCTCTTTCAGGTTCAGCAGTTCGGGGCGGCGGTTGACCACGGCCAGAAAAATAATGCCGAAATTGTGCTCCAGCTGCGTATGCTTGTAGAGCTTGTTCAACACCACCTCGGCCATCTGATCCTTTTTCAGGGCAATGGCCACCCGGATACCCTCCTTGTCCGATTCATCCCGGACATAGCGGATGCCCTCGATCTGCTTGTGCCTCACCATCTCCGCAATTTTTTCGATGAGGGTGGCCTTGTTGACCTGGTATGGCAGCTCCTTGACCACGATGGTTTCCGCCTGGGCGCCCTTGTCTTTTTCAATATCGATCAACGCCCGGATGCGCAGTTTGCCGCGCCCGGTCTGGTAGGCGTTCCGTATGCCTTCGGTTCCGTACAAGATGCCGCCGGTCGGAAAATCCGGACCGGACAGGTGCGTCATCAATTCGTCAATGGAAATGAAAGAATCATCGATCAGCGCTTTTATGGCGTTGCAGAGCTCGTTCAAATTGTGGGGGGGGATATTCGTTGTCATGCCCACGGCAATGCCCGACGATCCGTTCAGGAGCAGGGAAGGAACCCGGGCAGGCAGAACAACAGGTTCATGCAGGGTTTCATCGTAGTTCAACTGCCACCCGACGGTATCCTTGTCAATGTCTTCCAGCATCTGGTGGGCCAGCCGGGCCATCCGGATTTCGGTATACCGCATTGCGGCCGCCGGATCGCCGTCTACGGACCCGAAGTTGCCCTGTCCGTCCACAAACGGGTAGCGCAGGCTGAAAGCCTGCGCCATTCGCACGATGGCATCATAGACGGAGCTGTCCCCGTGCGGGTGGTATTTACCCAGGACATCACCGACAACACGGGCGGATTTCTTGTACGGTTTGTTCCAGTCGTTCTTCAGCTCCCGCATGGCAAACAGAATCCGGCGGTGGACGGGCTTCATCCCGTCGCGAACATCCGGCAGGGCCCTGCCGATGATCACGCTCATTGCGTAATCGAGGTATGATTGACGCATTTCACGTTCAATGCTTATTTCGGATATCTGCTGCTCAATGGCACCCATTTTAGCTCCTGGTGATAAAAAATGCTTTTACGCAACACTTTTGCCCCGCACCCGGCACCGGATGCGAGGCAGGGAAATGCTTCTCTTGCGGTTTTCAGTCCGGTTACTTCCGGCTCAGGTCGATAAATCCAAGGGCGGTTAAGGCGAGGATAATCAGATAAATATATATGGCCTCCCAACTGCTGGTAAAGTGCCAGACGAAACCGGAACCGATAATGGCCGGGACGCCGAGTGTCACCAGGGCGCCTAAAGATCGGGTGATCGACATGATTGACTCCTTATATATTTCAACTCAGTGAATATGTCACAATAAACCGGTTTGAACGCAATCCGTATTTCATTAATTGCCGGGCTACACGGCTTCCAGGATCATTGCCATACCCATGCCCCCGCCGATGCACATGGAAACCAGCCCCGTCGATGCACCGGTCTTTTTCATCTGGTAAATGGCGCTTACGGTCTGGCGCGCGCCGGTGCAGCCGATGGGATGCCCCAGGCTGATACCGCTGCCTACCTGGTTGGGCTTTTCCGTAGGGATCTGTAAGTCCTTTATGCAGGCAAGCGCCTGGGACGCAAAGGCCTCATTCAGCTCGATCACGTCAATGTCGCTGATATTGCGGCCCGTTTTTTTCAAAACCTTCCGGATTGCCGGAATGGGGCCCAACCCCATGTACGCGGGGTCAACCCCCCCGGCGGCGAATGCGCTGATCTTTGCAAGAGGGGTCAGCCCCAGCGCCTTTGCTTTTTTTGCACTCATGAGCACCACCGCGGCCGCACCGTCATTGATCCCCGATGCATTCCCCGCCGTAACCGTACCGTCTTTTTTGAACACCGGCTTGAGCTTCGCCATTTTGTCCATGTCGGTTTCCATGGGGCGCTCATCGGTATCGACGATCACGTCGCCTTTCCGTGTTTTTATGGTAACGGGCACGATTTCCTCGGCAAATGCACCGCTTTTGATCGCGGCCATTGCCCGGTTGTGGCTCAGCACGGACAGTTCATCCTGCTCCTGCCTTGAAATACCGTATTTTTCGACAATATTTTCCGCGGTAACCCCCATGTGGTAGCCGTAAAATATTTCGTAGAGCCCGTCATATACCATCAGGTCCAGCACTTCCCCTTTTCCCGTAACCTCCATGCGATGCCCCCACCGGGCCCTGGGCAGCGCCATGGGCGCGTTGCTCATGCTCTCCTGGCCGCCTGCAATGACGACTTCCGCATCTTCCATCATGATTGACGCCGCGCCCAGCGTAATCGCCTTGAGCCCGGAAGCACAGACCTTGTTGATCGTATAACCAGGTGTTTCCTTGCAGATGCCGGCCTGGATCATGGCCTGGCGGGCCGGATTCTGCCCCTGCCCGGCGATAAGCACATTGCCCATGATGACTTCGTCAATGCTCACCGGAACCGCGCTCTTATCCCAGGCATTTGCATTTTGCTCAAGCGCCGTGACCGGATCGTCTTTTAACCGGTCCGGGGCCTCTTCTTTTGCCCCTTCTCCGGGCACCGGCCGCAGACCGGCTCGTGAAAAAGCTTCCCGGATGACTGTCTTTCCAAGCTCCACCACCCCGACGTCCTTTAACGAACCGCCGAATGCGCCCACCGCCGTTCTCGCACCGCTGACAATAACGACATCTTGCATAGAACCATCCTCCTTCGCGTATATGAAAACATTTCTACAAATTGCCCTTGATTTTAACCAAATCCCTGCTATCTTGATAAATTTATAATATTTACCAAAATACGGCATGAAAAACAAGGTTAAAACACAGACGGGCAACGGAAAAAAGCCATGTGCATCATCGCTGTCGCATACCGGGCTCACCCGGCCTACCCCCTGGTCATTGCCGCCAACCGCGATGAATTTTACGATCGTCCGGCAGCCCCCCTTGCCTTCTGGGAAGACCACCCGGGCATTCTTGCCGGTAAGGATTTGAAAAGCCAGGGGACATGGTTCGGTGTGAACAAAAAGGGGAAAATCGCCGCGCTCACCAATTACAGGGAACCGGGTGCGTCGTTTGACAGCGGCATATCCAGGGGGCGTTTGGTTCTGGACTACCTGGCTGCGGATGCGCCGCCTGCCGCGTACCTCGAAAGCATTGCCGAGCGCAAAGACCAATACAACGGGTTCAACCTCGTGGCGGGAAACACGGCGTCGCTTTTCTGGTATTCCAACCGCGGGGATGCCGTAAAAAAAATCGAGCCCGGCATCCACGGGCTCAGCAACCGCCTGCTCAACACCCCCTGGCCAAAGGTCGTGAAAATCCGGGAGGGCATCTCGCGCATCATCTCCCGAAGCGATGAAATCGACCCGGAAGACCTTTTTTCACTCCTCACGGACAGCGCACGCCCCCCCGACGAAATGCTTCCCGACACCGGCATTGGTCTGCAATGGGAAAAAATCCTCTCCCCGATTTTCGTTGCCAGCGAGGTTTACGGCACTCGTTGTTCGTCCGTGCTCCTTTTGGATGCTTCCGGGAAAATGCTTTTTTGCGAAAGGACGTTTGACGGATCCAAACAAGGCGATACCCGCTGCTTCACGATCTGTCCGGAAAACCGATAGAAGGATGCCGACCGTTCAAAACGCCTCGTCCACACCCGGTTTCATCAGCTTTCGATGCCCGTGCGTGCAAGCACACCCTTTTCATAGTAATGCTTGACCGGCCTCATTTCCGTGACGAGGTCCGCTTTTTCAATAAGCGCAGGCGTCGCGCCCCTTCCGGTGATGACAAGCTCGACCCCCTCCGGTTTTTCATCAATCATGCGGAGGAGGTCCGCTTCGGTGATCAGCCCGAAGCCCAATGCCACGTTCGCCTCTTCCATGATCACCACGTCGTATTTTCCGGACATGACGGCATCCGAGAGTGCAGCCCAGGCTTTTGCCGCCGCTGCCCGGTCTTCATCGGAGGGCTTGCCGAACACATACTGACCCGTACCAAACTGCTCAATGGCGATCCGGTCCGAAAACCGCTTTAATGATTCCAGCTCATTGTAGCAGCCCTGTTTCATAAACTGGCCGATATAGACGTGCATGCCGGCACCGGCCGCCCGGATGGCAAGACCCAGCGCCGCTGTTGTTTTTCCCTTCCCATCGCCCGTATAAATCTGTACATATCCTTTTTGCATAAATATCCTTTTTCCTGTAGGATGCGTCTGATAAAATCACGGCCGTGCCGCAGCGCATGGAGCCGTTTCTGCAAAACGCCTGTTATTGTTCACCTGTAAATATAGTATAGTTTCAGACAAACGACAACAACGGCATTGAAAGCCTTGCGGATTTCCCGGGAGAACCGGCCCGCTTGAGGGACCAGGGCGGCATGCGCCTCTGCCCCGCCAACAACGCCGTATTCCAAGAAGAGGGGCACAGCGCGCCGTGCCCGTACAAAAACGATGAAGCTGAAAATGGTTCAATTATATTGCAAATACCGTCAATAAAAAATTTTGAAACAAATCTTTTTTAACTGCAAGGGGGAATCATGAAAGACCCGCTGTTTGAGCCCATTTCAATCAAAAACCTGCCGGTCAAAAACCGTATCTACCTGCCGGCCATGCATCTCGGAATGGCCGATAATTTCGAGGTGACCGACCGGATCATCGCCTTCTATGAAGAGCGTGCCCGGGGAGGCGCCGGAATGATCACGGTGGGGTATGCAACCATTGATGAATACTCCGGAAATACCTTGAACATCGGCGCGCACAAGGACGACTACATCCCGGGCCTGAAAAAACTGGCCGAAGCGATCCGGTCCAACGGCGCCAAGAGCTGCGTTCAGCTCAACCATGCCGGGCGATATAACTTTTCCTTTTTTATGGACGGCAACCAACCGGTGGCCCCCTCCGCCATTGCCTCGCGAATGACCCGGGAAACCCCCCGGGCGCTCGAGATCGAAGAGATCAAAACCACCGTCGAAAATTTCGCAAAAGCCGCCAAACGGGTAAAGGATGCCGGCTACGACGCCGTGGAAGTGCTCCATGGCACCGGATACCTGATCAGCGAGTTTCTGTCCCCCCTGACCAACTGCCGGGAAGATGAATACGGCGGCAGCTTTGAAAACCGCATCCGCTTCGGCCTGGAAATCATGATAAAAATCCGGGAATATGTGGGGGGGGATTTCCCCCTTATCGTGCGCATGAACGGGAACGACTTCATGCCGGACGGCCAGGGGCGCGGCGAGCTTCGCGAGTACGCAAAGGCACTTGTCGAGCGCGCCGGCGTGGATGGACTCTGCATCAATGTCGGCTGGCATGAAGCCCGCGTACCGCAGATTACTGCGGCTGTTCCCCGGGGGGCGTTCGCCTACCTGTCAAGGGGTATCAAGGAGGTCGTAGACGTTCCCGTGATCGCCAGCCACCGGATCAACGACCCGGACACCGCCCGGGAAATGATCGCCGACGGCATGTGCGACATGGTCGCCATGGGACGTAGCCTGATCGCCGACCCCTTCCTCCCGGAAAAGGCGAAAACGGGGCGCGGGAAAGAAATCGTCCACTGCGTCGCCTGCGCCCAGGGATGTTTTGACAACCTTTTCAAGCTGAAGCATGTCGAATGCCTGTGCAACCCCGTGGCGGGCTACGAACGGGAACGGATTCTCACAAAATCAGAAAATCCGAAAAAAGTGATGGTCATCGGCGGGGGGGCCGCCGGAATGAATGCGGCCATTGCGGCTTTCGACCGCGGCCACGATGTGTCTCTTTACGAAAAGCTGGACCATTTGGGCGGCCAGCTGTATCTTGCCGCAGCCCCTCCCGGACGCGCCGAGTTCGCCGAATTGGCGCGGGACCTTGAACACCAGGTACAATGCCGGAACATTCCGGTGTATCTCAACCAACCAGTGGACCGAAGCGTCATTGCAGCCGAAAAGCCGGACCATATCATCCTGGCGACCGGGGGGACGCCCATGACGCCGCCTGTTCCCGGGATTGAACTCCCCCACGTGGTCCAGGCGTGGGATGTCCTGGCCAAAAACGTATATACCGGAAGGCGCGTGGTGGTGGTCGGCGGCGGCGCGGTCGGCGTTGAAACCGCACTGTTTCTGGCGGAAAAAGGAACGCTCTCCGGCGAAACATTGAAGTTTTTGATGATAAACAAGGCCGAGGACCCCGAAACCCTCTATGAACTCGCCATTACGGGGACCAAAAAAATAATACTTATCGAAATGATTGATAAAATCGGCAAGGACTTCGGCAAAACCACCCGCTGGGGAATGCTCCAGGATGTTTCCCGCTTCGGCATCGAAACCCGCGTCGCCACAAAAGCCGTTGAAATCACAAAAGAGGGCATTCGCGTGGAAACCGGCGAAAACGGCGTCGAGGAAATGTTGGCCGACACGGTCGTCATCGCCGCAGGGGCCCGCCCGGACGATACTCTGGAAGGGGCCGTAAAGGAAATGAGCATTCCCCTGCGCGTGGTCGGCGACGCAAAAGATATCGGCCAGGCGTTCGATGCCGTTCACCAGGGGTTTATGGCGGGAGCAGAAGTGTAGGCCAAAAGCGGACGCCGGAAGTCTGGGGTCAGTGTGCCCAGGGCGACCCCGATACCCATACCGACATCGATACAGGGGAAAACTGGCAACGCAATATATTAGAATTATTACGATTTTCTGCATTTATCAATAGACATAACGATCAGGAGGACTTCGTAGGGGCACCCCTTGGGGGTGCCTGGAACCCGGGCACCCGCAAGGGGTGCCCCTACAGGCCCATATTCAGTGGGAATTTTTTCCGTGGCTATACGATAATGCAAAAATCAGTGACCATACGAACATAACATCACTTACGGAAACAACATGATCGAATCGTATCTAAAACATAAAGCGGAACGGGAAGCATCCGGCATTCCGCCCAAACCGCTGCGCGCCGCGCAGGTTTCGGAATTGACCGGGCTGCTGACGGCGCCCGGAAAACACGACCCGGAAATGCTTGCGGGGCTGATCGCCGAGCGCGTTCCGGCAGGCGTTGATGAGGCCGCCCGCATCAAGGCGGATTTTTTACATGAAATCGCATGGGGGAACCAATCAAGCCCCTGTCTCACACCGGAAAAAGCCGTTTTTCTGCTGGCAACGATGCGGGGAGGATACAACACGGCCCACCTCATCGGCCTGCTGTCGCATGAAACGCTCGGCCGGGACGCAGCCGAGGCCCTCGTCCATACCACCCTGGTCTTCGACATGTTCGAAGAGGTTCGGGGATCATATGAATCCAATCCCCATGCCCGCCGCGTAATGGAAGGCTGGGCAAAGGCGGAATGGTTCACGGCGCTGCCGCCGGTTCCCCAGGCTGTAACGGCTACGGCCTTCCGTGTCAGTGGCGAAATCAACACGGACGACCTCTCGCCGGCCGGGGAGGCATGGAGCCGCCCCGATATCCCGCTACACGCGCTGGCCATGCTCGAAAACAGGATTACCAACCCGATTGAAACGCTTTTTTCGCTAAAAGAAAAGGGGCACCCGCTGGTATTTGTGGGGGATGTCGTGGGAACGGGTTCTTCGAGAAAGTCGGCGGTTAATTCCCTGCTGTGGCATATCGGAAAGGACATTCCATTTGTTCCGAACAAACGGATCGGCGGGTATGTCCTCGGCGCCAAAATCGCCCCGATATTTTTCAATTCCCTGGAGGATGCCGGCGCTTTACCGATCCAATGCGATGTGTCGAAAATCAGGAGCGGGGATATCCTCTCCATCTATCCCTATGACGGCAAGATCGTTCATGTGCAGACCGGTGAGACGGCCGCCGAATTTGCATTCCGTACAAATGGGCTTCTGGACGAAGTCCGGGCGGGAGGACGGATCCCTCTCATTATCGGCCGGAACCTGTCGGACAAGGCCGCAAAAACGATTGGTTGGGAAGCCCCGGATGCATTTGCGCGCAGCGAACTGCCCCCCGACAGGCAAAACGGGTACAGCCTTGCACAAAAAATGGTTGGCCGCGCCTGCGGAAGGAACGGTATCCCGGCCGGCGCATACTGTGAGCCGAAAATCGCCACGGTGGGCTCCCAGGATACAACCGGCCCCATGACCCGTGACGAGTTGAGCGAACTTGCCTGCCTGAAATTCAAGGCGGACCTCGTAATGCAATCCTTCTGCCACACGGCGGCCTACCCGCGAACCGTTGATGCGGAAATGCACGAATCCCTGCACCGGTTCTTCAAGAAGCGCGGCGGTATCGCCCTGTATCCCGGCGACGGTATCATCCACAGCTGGCTGAACCGCATGGTCGTGCCGGACACGGTTGGCACGGGCGGGGATTCCCACACCCGTTTTCCGGTGGGCATCAGCTTCCCCGCCGGTTCCGGGCTTGTTGCATTTGCAGCGGCGGTCGGTTTCATGCCCATAGACATGCCTGAATCCGTTCTGGTAAAATTTTCCGGAAAACGCCGGCCCGGCATCACCGTCCGGGACCTGGTCAACGGCATCGCGCGTACCGCCATCCAAAAAGGGCTGCTTACAGTGGACAAGGCGAATAAAATTAACGCGTTTTCCGGACGAATCATGGAAATGGAGGGACTGCCGGACATAGACCTCCAGCAGGCCTATGAACTGACCAATGCATCCGCCGAGCGTTCCGCATCCGCGGCAACCATTGCCGTAAGCGAGCAATCGGTTATGGATTTCATCACCTCCTCCATTTCCCTTTTAAAGACCATGCTTGATTCCGGCTACGGGGATACCGATGCGATCCTCCGCAGAATGGCCGCCATGGAAAAATGGCTGGCCAACCCCTTACTGCTCAAACGGGATGCCGATGCAAAATTTGCGGAAACGCTCGAAGTCGATCTGGACGACATCAGGGAACCGATCCTTGCCTGTCCGAACGATCCGGACGACGTACGCAGTCTTTCCGAGGTTGCAGGAACGCCCGTAGATGAAGTCTTCATCGGATCATGCATGACCGGCATCCAGCATTTGAGAAATGCCGGAAAAATACTGGCGGGCAACCGGAACATCCCGGCGCGCCTCTGGATCACGCCTGGTACGCGGATGGATGCGGCGCTCTTAAAAAAAGAGGGATATTACGCCATTTACGGCCGAGCAGGCGCCCGAATAGAAATTCCCGGATGCTCTTTGTGCATGGGCAACCAGGCAAGAGTGGCCGACAATACCACGGTGGTATCTACGTCCACGCGCAATTTTCCCAACCGCATGGGGGACAATACCCGCGTCTATCTGTCATCCGCCGAGCTTGCCGCCGTCACGGCAGTTCTGGGGCGCATTCCAACAATGGGAGAGTATATGGCGCATTATTCGCGGTGTATATAATCGGTTCAAAATCGGCGCCCGGGTTGGGGTCGGTATCGGGGTTGGGGTCGGTGTCGGGGTCGGGGTCGAATCGGGGCATGTTCGAATAGCCGGGGATTTCAGCGCCACCGGGGAGGTCAATGGCCGACCCCGACACCGAACCCGATACCGATACCGATACCGATACCGACACCGATACCGATACCGATAATAAAACCGAAAAGGGGACGGCGTTGAAGCCCGTCCCCTTTTTTGATGGACAATAGATGTCTTTTAAAGCGGCTTACAGATCGAGCCAGGAATCCGAATACAGTTTCCGGCCGAGGATGACGTCAACGGTCTTAATGTAATCCGCAAGTTCCTTTTCCACCTCTGATGGATCCGGAGCGGTACCGTCCATGGCCTTGTGAACCATGTCAACGATATCCGGCCGTTTGCCCTTGGCGATTTCCGTAAGCCTTTCATCCAGGGGATCGGAAATCACGGAATACATGCCCTTGCGCTCCAGCATGACCATGTACGTCTGGTTCAGTATCGGGCGAAGATAAGCGGGCGGACCGTTGGAAATATTGGACAGACCGCAGGTGCTCTTGGCTCCGGGAGCAATATCCTGAAGCATCTCGTAAAAATTCATGAGGCTGACCAGCTGGTCCTGCTGGATGTTCACCGGTGTGACAATCCCGTCAACCCATATCCGGTCGTTTTCAATGCCGGCTTCGTTGGCCGCGTACAGCAATTCCACGCACAGGGCAGCACGTTCGTTCTCATCGCGCGGCAGCCCTTCGGGCCCCCACATCAGGGCGATGAAATCGGCATTGTATTGGGCGGCCAGCGGGATCATTTTTTCGTACCGCTCAGGCCGTGCCATGATCGAGTTGATCAGCGGCGGCTGCGCGGTCTCTTTGTATACCTTGAGGCCTTCTTCAATGGCATCAATATTGGAGGTGTCAAGCGCCAGGGGCAGATCGACCACTTCCTGGACGGTCTTGACAATCCAGGGCATCAGTTCGATGCCGTCTTTCTTGGCCGGACCCAGGTTGATGTCGATATAATCCATCCCTTTTTCTTTTTGAAAAACCGCTTCTTCCTGAATCGGCTTTGGATCGCGTTCCTTCATGGCCGCGCCGATCTTTTTGGACATAACATTCAAGCTTTCGCCAATTAACAACATGGAGATTCCTCCTTTGGTTTATCGGGGCACTCGCACCGAATCAGATTCTCATTACGGGGTTCCCGGTTTCCTACCGTGCCTTGAGAAAAGCCGGCAGATGCGGCGCTTCCCGGGGGCCGACCGTAATGGTCCAGTCCGGCAGCTCCTCTTCGATTTCACCGGCGATAGCCGCTGCATACCCCGGAATGATCAGCTCCTTGTTTTTGACCTTATCGGCGATGCCGCACTTTTTCACGAACATGCCCACGTCGTCACCGGCAAACTTGCCTGCCGCCCACGCGGTGAGAACAGAAAGGCCTTCCGTATCCTTGATCAGCAGCCATGCGGGCACCTTGCTGCCTTCAATTTCACCGGAAACGATGAAGTAGGTCAGGGCAAAGTTGGTGGTGATCAGAACCGGTGAATTCTCATCGGCGTTGCCGATGGGGTAGATGCCTTCCACAACGGTCATGGGCCGCTGCGGGTCGGTGAAGATATTGAGGCGTTCCAGCAGCAGCGGGAACAGGCTTTCACTCGTAAAATCCGACATGACCACGATAGCGCCGTATTTTGCGACCAGCATGGAGGCAATGAGGGTTTCCATATCAATATTGGAGGCCATTTCAGAGGCAAATGCGATCGTGGGATACCCAAGGGCCCGATTTCCCCCTTTCAGTGCCGCACGACGGATGGCGACCTGGTCTTCAAAAACCTGTTTGACCTCTCTTGCGCCGGAATCGATCACGATCTGCTTGTGCCCTTCATTCCTGAGCTTGTCCGTCATTTCCTGGAGGGATTCAACGCTGTCTCCCTTTACGCTCAACGGAAGGTCGTTTTCCTTTGCAACAGCGGCAAACTCGTCTATGTTGTCCTTTGTCGCGCCGTACAGGAGCGGGCGCTTGAACTTGGTGACTTCCACGCCCGCCTTGATCACGTCGATCTTATCGGACTTCAGGATCAGGTTGAATTCGGAAGTCTCCGCAATGGTCTTGGCCACTTTTGCAAATGCATCCTTGTCGCCGTTTGCATCGTCCACGACGATGAGCTCCGGGCGCAGATTGAACCCGACGCGTTCGAATTGGAACGCATTCCAGACGGTCAGCTTCTGCTTCAAATCGTCATCGGAAATATCCGATGCCACCGTTGCCGCCAGGATGGTCGGATTGTAAAAAGTTTTTTCATGACGGTACAATACCGTTTCACCGCCTATTGTCCGTTCCCGCACGCCCTTGCCGATCTTGACCGGCAGAATCGGGGGGGCCGAAGCTTCCGCAAGCTGCTCTCTTGCCTCGTCCGATACGTACGGACAGGCATCGAGTTCCGCTTTCCCGGAAGCGAGATTCATCGCAAAGGCGAGACAGGTCGGTGCGCCACACTCCTTGCAGTTGGTCTGCGGCAGGAGCTTGAATATCTGAATACCGGTTAATGCCATTTTTATCTCCTCACTTTCGCTATCCTTAATCAATTAGTCAAAAGCCGTTCCGGCCTGCGGGAATATGGTCATAAGAATGCCCCGCAGGCCGAAAACGGCTCATATATATTCATCAACCGACTATCGACGTCATTTCAAGAGCGGGATGCCCTTTTTCCTTGAGAAACTCAATGACTTCGTCCTCGGTCGTCCCGACGGTTTCATCATGGGTGATTACCGGCGAGCATCCCCTGGCCTACGCCGCCCTCGCCCCGGGCATCAGGAATTTGCTGGAGGAGACGGGAGGCCCCGACCGGGTGTTCAGCGGACTGAAGGACGGGGGCCGGGGGGCGGTCTTCGACCCCTTCGACGCCTTCTTCGTCCCCCTGGCCGGTTTCTCCGGAGTTGCCAATCCGGGACCGGATATCCGGATTTACAGGTGGGAATAGGTTTGCCGGGTAAAAACCGGGCAGGGGAGAAGGGCTATTCCAGGCCGATCTTCTTCAGGAAGGAGTCGATCCCCTTGGAGTAGGCCTCCCCGGTGACCAGGAAACCGTCGCCGTGACCGCCGGAGATCGGGAAGAACTCTTTCGGTTCCCCCGCCGCCGCGCGAAAGAGGCGCTCGCCCATCTCGAAAGGGACCAGCTCGTCCTCGGGAC
>JAWOAV010000171.1:0-44602 GCA_046498365.1 Desulfosalsimonadaceae bacterium | reverse complement strand
ATAGCCGGGATACAGCTGGCTTCCGGGTGCAAACAGGCCCTCCAAGTCCGGGCCGATCGGAAACGGCCGGGCCGATGACCATGCCCCTGCCGGCAGCGCAAAAACGCTGATCGCGATACCCAGGATCCAGAGCGCCACTGCCCGGATGCGCCTTGTCCGTATGAAATCGTTCATTGTCATTGTCTTTCTTTTGTTTACAAGCCATCTCAAAAAAAATCTTTTGGCCCGGTATTTTTACTGGCGTCTTATGTCACATTCTCCAAATACGCAAGTATGTCTGTCGTTTGGAAGAAGACGCCGCGGGGCTCTTGAACCGAAATCCGAATGTGGGGACGGGTTCTATCGAAAATCATAAAAAAATGCCATTTTATGGCCAATTAAGCAAATCCTTTTCAAGCGGTTATTGTTTCAGACAGGCACGCCTTGTCGGGCGTACCATTTTTTTGCAATAACCAATAGACATAATGATGAAAATGTCCTCGCAGGGGCACCCTTTGCGGGTGCCCTGATTCCGGGCACCCGCAAAGGGTGCCCCTACGGGCTCTTATTCAGATGAAATGCATTTCGCTCCTATTTGACGAAAAAGGCATCCGCCGTTACTGTTTTGGAATTGAAATACATACGATGAGTAACCGCAGAAGGTATGACGCGGGTGATCCGCTTTTCGAACCAGAATGCATATGGGGTTACCCGCGCAAAGCCAATTCAAGGAGGAGCCATCATGGAATACACGAAAATCGCAGGACTCGAAAATCAGGTCACCCGCGTTGCGCTCGGCACATGGGCCATCGGGGGATGGATGTGGGGCGGCACGGATGAAGCCGAGTCGATTCGCACCATTCACGCCGCTCTCGACAAGGGGGTGAACATCATCGATACGGCCCCGGTATACGGGTTCGGCCGGTCCGAGGAAATCGTCGGCAAGGCGGTGGCGCAGTACGGCCAACGGGACAAGCTGGCGCTGGCCACCAAAACGGGGCTCGAATGGAATGCGGAAGCGAACGGGGTGTGGCGAAATTCGAGCGCAAAACGGATCCGCAAGGAAATCGACGATTCCCTGAAGCGGCTGCAGACCGACTACATTGACATCTACCAGGTCCACTGGCCCGACCCGCTCGTCCCTTTTGAAGAAGTGGGGGAAACTTTGAAGGCGTTGAAACAGGAAGGCAAGATCCTGGCGACCGGCGTCAGCAACTACACCCCTGAACAGATGGACGCTTTTACCGCGCGGGCCGAGCTTGCAGTCTGCCAGCCGCCCTACAATATTTTCGAGCGCGGGATCGAAAAAGACATCCTCCCGTATTGTCGTAAAAAGGGGATCGCCACGTTGACTTACGGGGCGCTTTGCCGCGGGCTGTTGTCGGGCAGGATGAGCCGGGACCGAGAATTTCAGGGCGACGACCTGCGCAATGTGGACCCCAAGTTTAAGCAGCCCCGTTTTGACCAGTATCTGGATGCCGTTTCCCGGCTCCAGGCATTTGCAAAAGACAACTACGGCAAGGGGATTCTTCCTTTTGCGGTTCGCTTCGTGCTCGACAACGGGTCAAGTGTGGCCTTGTGGGGTGGGAGACGCCCGGGGGACATGGACCCGGTGCCCGATATTTTCGGATGGAGGTTGAGCGATTCAGACATGGCGGAAATCGACAAGATTCTCAAAGAAACGATCACCGATCCGGTCGGCCCCGAATTCATGGCGCCCCCGGCGCGGGAAAAATCATAAGAGGATCTGTTTTTTTCGTGCGTCACTGACGGTTTCTGCCCGGAGCGATTGGTGAAAAGGAGGTCGAATGGATTTCCTGGCATCGGATATAGGGACTACTTCCTATACTATGATTTTTTTAGGGGCAATTCTGGCTGTCAGCATCCTTATCGATGCCGTGGCGTTGCGAACCCGTTTGCCGCGTATATCCTTGCTGGTGCTTCTTGGGGTGAGCATCGCCGTGTTTCAGCAGGGCGTGTTGGGGATGGAGGGAGGCCGTCCGCTGGGGGAGTTCAGCGAACCGCTGATCAATCTCGCGCTGGTCATGGTGGCTTTCCTGCTGGGAGGCGAATTGACCATTTCCCGGTTGCGCCTTACCGGTGTCATGGTGCTGACGATGTCTCTGGCGGTGACGATTATCGGAGCCACGGTTGTGGGGCTGGGGCTCGGCCTCATCGGCTATTCTTTGCCCGTTGCTATATCGCTGGCAGCGATTTCCGTCGCAACCGATCCGGCAGCGGTGACCCAGACGGTCCGCGATCTTGGGGACAATCGCCTTCGTGCCCGTGTCATCCTCGGGGTTGTCGCCATTGACGATGCCTGGGGGATTATCGTGTTCGGCCTGGCCATGGCGGTTTTAAGCTGGCTGGTTACGACGGGGGACGGCGTACATGGTCTTTCACATCCCCTCTGGGAATTGGGCGGGGCGGTATTGATCGGGACGGCTGCCGGACTGCCCGCCGCATGGCTTACCGGACGGCTGTCATCGGGCGAGCCGACGCAGGTGGAGGCGATTGCCCTGATTCTCTTGATGGCCGGCCTGGCGAGCTGGCTGAAGGTATCCGCTTTGCTTTTGGCCATGGTGGCCGGGTTTGTCATTGCCAACCTGTCTTCGCATCATACCCGGTCCTTTAATGAAATTGAGTTGATCGAGTGGCCGTTTCTCGTATTTTTTTTCGTCCTTTCGGGGGCAAGCATCAATTTGTCCTACATTTATTCCGTGTACTGGCTGAGCATCGCCTATATCGTCCTCAGGGTTGTGGGCCGATACCTGGGCGGCTGGCTAGGCGTAAGGCTTCTGCGCCCCTCCAAGGAAAAATTGCCGGGGGATATCGGGCTGGCGCTGACCCCGCAGGCAGGGGTGGCCATGGGAATGGCCCTGCTTGCGGCCGAGCGATTTCCCGAAAAAGGCACCATGATCGTTGCAACGGTGGTGACCTCCACGATCGTGTTTGAACTGTTCGGCCCGCTGCTGGTAAAACGAACGCTTCGTTGAAACCCCGGCAAAAAAGAATGGGGATTGTGACCGTTATCCTGGCAGGCTTTTCTGTTGTCGCAGCAGAGAAAATTGCACTCCCCGGCGGCGTGTGATAAGCAGATATTGTGTGGGACATCGATGGTCCTGAAGATCGGCGAAGCAATCATACGAGAACTTATCTCAACATTGTCTTTCGGCCCAATATCTTTGTTGGCGTTTTATTTCAAATCCTCGAAATACGCGAGGTTGTCTGCGGTTTGAAACAAGACGCCGCCGTGATCTTGAACCGAAATTTGAATGTTGAGATGGGTTATCGTTGACGGGAGGATGCATGAAACGGTTGAGGAAACGGTCGGATGTGTCGGGGGCGGAAGGCTATTGGGGGCGGCGCGCCGCTTTCCGCATGATCCAGGATTTGAATTGAGGCCTGGCAACCCTGGAAGTTTTCCAGGATATGACCGGAAGGCCTGATGATGCCTTTCTCAAGGCCTGCACCGGGCTGGAGGGCGGCGGGGCGGCATCAGGTTCGACCTGCGGCGTTGTAAGCGGCGGCGTGCTGTCGCTGGCCTGCACCGCTGAACCGGATCTTTTGAGCGGTGGAGTTGCAGCTGAAAGGGTCGCCATGGAAGGAGCGGCGCAATATGTCCGGTGGTTTGCAGACAACTATGGCAGCTGCCTTTGCCGGGACCGCATCGGGATTGATTTTTACACCAAGACCGGCCAGATGCGCTACCTGCTACCCGGCGACAAGGTGCTCCGCTGCCTGGTGCATATCCGTGGCGCCATGCGCTACCTGCACACGAACCGGTTTCCCCGGGAGCCAGAGGATTCGGACAGGGAAACGGAACCGCCGGGATCAGAGGCGCCGGAGCCGTTTCACTGCGCACGGGCCGTGCTGGAAGGGGTTCGTCAACAGACCGGCATCGGCAACCCCCGACTTGAACGGATGGCGTTTGTCATGGACGGCGGCTTCGCATTCAGCGGAGGAGCCTGCGGCGCCATGGCCGGTGCGCTCATGGCGGTCAACCTCGTTCTGGGTCTTCCGATACGCCAGATGACTTACAGGGAAACCGTGGCAGGCTTTGTCCGGGAGCATGTCAACCTGCTGCGCAAAACCCCCGTTGATTCACTTGAACCGCTCGCGGTCGGCAGGAAAATGCTGACGGATTTTCGGGAAATTGCGGGGGGTATTGAATGCCGGGCCATCACCGGTCGATTGTTTTCCGATTGGAACACATTTCAGAACTATATGGCGGAGGCGCCGCAATGCCAAGGCCTGATTGAAGCAGTGATACGGCGGACATCTGAGGAGATCCGCTCCCTTGAAAAACGCCTTGCCAGTCGTCCTGGGCAGTCCCGGCGGGCTTTTTGACACGGGGGTGCACACCGCTTACTGTTTGTATAAAAACGGACGACTTCGCAAAAAGTCCAATATCTGCGTTGCGCACAATCTTTAAAGAATCTCATCACGCCAAAGGCGTGACTCAATTCTTCAAAAATTGCACGCGCCTTGATCTTGTCACGCCATGGCGTGATTCAAAGCCGTCTGATCACGACTTTTTACGGTTCCATCAAAAGTGGAAGAGCAACCAAAAAGAGACAATCCAAGGAGGATCTCATGACCGAACGTTTGTTTAAGCCGCTTCAGGTGGGCGGTGTCCATCTGAAAAATCGCATTACCATGGCGCCCATTTATCTCGGCTATGCCGGGGAGGGGGGCACTATATCCCCCCTTTTGCTCGAACACTACCGGATGGTGGCCCAAGGCGGCGCCGCCATGATCACGGTGGAAAATGCCACCATTGATCATCCCGAGGGCAGCGGCTCCAACCGGACCATACGCGCGGATACGGATGAGAACCTGGAGGGGTTGTCCCGGCTGGCAGACGAGATCAAAAAACAAGGCGCTGTTGCCTGCCTCCAGATCAACCATGCAGGCCGGTTCGCCGGCGTCAAGGCGCCCGTGGCGCCGTCGGCCGTGGATACGTTCGGCAGAAAACCGAAACCCCTTGACGCCGGGGAAATCGACGCTGTCCGGGAAAAATTTGCAAAAGCCGCTGCCCGTGTCAAACAAGCTGGATTCGACATGGTCGAGCTTCACGGCGGCACCGGCTATTTGCTGTCGCAGTTTGTTTCTCCCCGGACCAACAAGCGCGAAGACGAATACGGCGGATCGGCCGAGAACCGGATGAAGTTTCCTCTGGAAGTCCTGCGCGCGGTCCGGGACGAAGTCGGGGATTTTCCCGTTGGATACCGTTTTCTGGCCGACGAGTTTCTGCCGGACGGGCTGACGACGGATGCATCGGCGCCATTTGCGGCGGCGCTGGCCGGCGCCGGCGCTGCGTACCTTTCGGTGATGGGGGGCACGTATGAATCCTTCATGCTGCCTGAAATCATAGAAAAATCGAAAACCGAGGGGTACATGGCCGATCTTGCCGGGGCTATAAAGCAGCACGTGTCCGTACCGGTTGTCACGGCCGGGCGCATTTCATCGGGGAGCACTGCGGACGCCATCCTGGAAAAGGGGCAGGCCGATCTCCTGGGCCTTGCCCGCGTCTTGTGGGCCGACCCCGAGTGGCCGGAGAAAGTCCGCCAGGGCCGGGAAGATGAAATCGTTTTATGCGATCCGTCCTGCCCGGACATCTGCATGCAGCTCGTAATGAAGGGGAAGCCGGCCTACTGCCCCCAGTGGGAACCGGCAAAAACAAGGAAAATGAAGGACCTGTTTCAATAAACCCCTGTGTTTCAAATCAGCCCCATCTTCCGCAGCGCCAGCCGGGAGTGGAAGAGGTTCGGGGGCGGTTTTGCTCCGCCTGCCGCATCGGATGCCAGTCGATCGACCAGCATCATAAGGTCTTCGAACGTGTCGATATCCGATAGGCGCGATAGTACGTGAAGGGCGCCTACGGTTTCACGGAGCCGTTTTACGGTTTTTTCGAAAACATCGGGACGGCTCCAGGCGATATCTGTGAAGGCCTCCTTGAAGAGGCTGTTTTGGGCAAATCCGATCAAATAGTATCCACCGTCCATCGCCGGACCGATCACTGCGGGGAGTGTTCCCAGCGCTGAAAACGCATCGGCCAGGAGGCCCTCCGTCAGTTCGGGAATGTCCGAGCCGACAAGAAGGAAGCGGCTGTATCCGTCCTCCGCCGCCTCTTGCAGGGCGTTGTACATGCGCGCCCCCAGGTCGGCCCCCTCCTGCATGAAGAGCGGCGGGCCGCTTTCCGGCCAGCCGTTTTCCCCACAGCCGCCGTCTTCTGGGTGGCAGTATATCCGGATATCCGCGGAGGATCGGGATCCGGCGCATTTGATGGTTTCAATGATATCGGATACGAACGCGCGGTAGACCATGAGCGCGTCTTGTGCACCGATACGCGCGGCAAGCCGCTTTTTGACAAAACCTTCCACCGGGGCCTTGACAAAAAGAAGGATGCACCGGGAATTATTCCTTTTCATGTTGTCCGGCGGCCGTTTTCATGTCTGTTTTGGTTTTACAGAACGGGCATGCATCGGTAATACATTCCCTGTTTTTACGGATCTGTCCGCAGTTGCCGGGATTGCCGGCAGCAAGCGGAACGGAAAGAAGGGCCTCGGTGATTTCAGCGGTTTTGCAAAGCACGGTCAGCGTTTCCCGGCGGCAGCAGCGCGCCGCTTCCGTGAGCGCGATCGCCGCACTGATTTCACCGACCGCCTGCTGAACGATACGTCGCTTGTCTGCGATCAGCGGGTTTGCGCCCAGGATGATGCCAATGGCGATGCCTGCGCCTGCGGCTGCGCCGCAGCATCCCCAGAAGGCGCAGGTGCCGCCGGGGATGGACCGCCCCCGGTCAATCCCGTTGATGATGGCCTCGTCGGCAATAATGCCGCCGGCGTTCCGGTAGGCGGCCAGGATGACCCCCGGCACCATGAAATGATGCTCCGGACCGTGGACCGGAAAAGCCGGGTGTGCGCGGATGGTTTCCAAAAGCGCGATCATGTCGGTCTGATCGGTGGTAATACAGATATGGCGGACCACCTCCAGGACTTCGCTTGAGTGGCAGGTGTCGCATACAAAGTGACCGTCTACGCATTCCGCGTTGGCAGGGAAAGTGCCGGCGCAGAAGCGGCATGCTCTTGGCGCGTCCTGCTCAAGATAGACAATGGGTTTTCCGCAGACCATGCAGCCCGATGAATGACGGAAAATATCAACATCGTGGCGAGGCGGTCCTTTTACAGTACTGGTCTTGAGCGGTTTCTCATCGTGAACCGGCGGGGGCGAGGCGCAGGAGCAAGGGTTCCCGTTCTCGGGGTTCGCATAATTGCCGTCCGGATCGGGCAGGATCGCCGGGGCGATGGGATCGTTTCCATGTATTTTTCCGGTTTCGCAAGCCCGGCCGCGATGCAGGATCCTTCCGTCATCCGTGATGACTGCGGCAAAAGGGCCGGGATACACGATGGTCGTCCGGTCGTCCGGCGTCGGCCTGGCGGCGCTGTAGGTCAACGAGAAAAACCGGTGGTGTTCGACCGCCCGGTATAAAAAACGCTTTTCAATGCGGATATCGGCGAAACCGGCGGCTTCTAAAACGGAAAGCAGGTATGGCTGCTCCATGGCCCCGGACAGGCATTCCCCCCGGAGCTTGTCATTGCCGGCAATATGGGGGGGGACCGGGCTGTCGCAGACCACATCGGAAATCATGATGCGTCCGCCGGGTTTCAGTATCCGGAAAATTTCCGAAAAGGTCCGGCGCTTGTCCTCGGACAGGTTGATCACGCAGTTGGATATGACCACGTCCGCGCTGTCTTCCGGCAGGGGGATTTTTTCCAGCAGCCCCTTTAGAAAATGAATATTGTCGTACCCAAGGTTTTTGCAGACGTCTTTTTTATTCTTGCCTGCAAGAGCAATCATGGGGTCCGACATGTCGATGCCATAAACAAAGCCGTCTCGCCCGACCTGCCGCGCGGCGATAAAGCATTCCATGCCGGCGCCCGAGCCCAGGTCCACCAGGGTTTCCCCCGGGTTGAGCGCCGCGTCCAGGACCGGGCTGCCGCAGCCGTAAGAACGGATTCTGGCGTTTTCCGGGACGTGGTCCATGACCTCTTCGGGGTAGCACACGGGATTGGCGATTTCCGTGTTGCTCTTTTGCGCGGCGGTGTCGTAGAAATCCCCGGCCACCTTCATGGGATTTCCCGGATTGGCAGCGGTGAGAACGCAATTGGAATGGGTAAGGGAGATCCCTTCCCCGTCCATGCGGCACTGTTGCACCCGGTCCCCCATTTTTATCCGGAATTGCGGATAAGCACGGGTATTCGGATGGCACTCTGCTTCGCGGCGGATCAGCCAAAGGGCGATATTCCGATAAAGCGGCAAATAGGGATCCCCGTCGATGTAATTGCCCGCAGCATAAAAGCAGTGGTCCATATCCCCGCCGCCGATGATGAATCGCAGGGGATCATTGGCCAGGGTTTTGCTGTGAATGACGGAAAGGCCGCGCAAAGCCTCCAGGTGCGCGCTGTTTTTCCAAACGGTTTCTATCCCTTCGTCCATGTGCCCGCAAAAGGCGGACGACTGCCCGACCAGGGCGGGAGTGGGGTAAATACCGCCGTCGGGACCGACGGCAATCGAGCGCCACCCGGCATTGCTCATGTCATGACGGGTGTTTGCCGGAGAAAACACCCGCGAGGCCATGTTTTTAATGTTGTCGATGACCACGCCCGTTTTTTCGGCAGCGATCGCGGCGTGCTTCAGGTGGGTAAAAAGCGTGTCCGGTTCCGTGAAATCCTCTTTACCGGCATTGCCGGTGGGCAGGAGCCATAGAAAATGAACCGTTGAAATGTCGTAGTCTCCTGCCAGCGCCACCACGTCGGCCATCTGACCGGCATTTTTCCCATGAACCGCCATTGCCAGCGTCTTTGTGCATGAGATGGCCTTTGCGGCACCGAGCATTCCCGTGAGCCTCCTGAAGCTGCCCCTTCCCCGGACCGCGTCGTGGGCCGGTTCCGTGCCGTCGATGCTGATCTGCAAAAACAGGCGGTCTTTCGGAAAGGACGAAAGCAGGGGGATAAAATGTTCCAGCAACATGCCGTTGGTCAGGACAACCAGGGCTGTGTCCGGCCTGCCGTGAAGAATCATCCGGCAGATGCCCTCGAAATCCGGATGCATCATGGGTTCCCCCCCGGTGAGGTAGAATGAACGGGCGCCTGCATCGTAGGCCTCGTCCACGGCGCAGCCGACCTGTTTCAGGGAAAGCGACGACCCTCGGGATGCAGGGGTGCAGGAAAAAAGGCAGTGCCTGCATGCCAGGTTGCAGTGGTCGGTGATATGGAGCCAGCACTCCTCGAGGTGCGAAAGGGCCAGGCATGCTTTTCTGCCGGCGTAATCGACCAGGCGGGGCTCCGGCAAAAGGGACAGAAACCGATGAGCGGCGGCAACATCCGCCATGTCGCTGCGATGCGCCGGCTGCGCCCCCTTCAGGAGATTGTCGCCGGCCGCATTGGGGACAAGCCAGTCCGGCCCTTCCGGGTCCACGTATATGGGTGTGCCTTCGAAAACCAGGCGCGTAAGATGTTTTCCGCAATCGGTATTGTTCATGTCTTGCTCTTCGTTTTTCTTTGTGTCCCAAGGGGGATGTGGTGCTGGCCGGTTGTTGTTCTGCCGAACCCGGTTTGCTGTGGCGATCGGCCGTGCTTATTTCCCCAGCAGGATCAGGCGGTCGGCAACATCTTCCATGTCCGCGGCGATGATTTCCGGGACAGGAGCCAGCGGATAGAGGCTCTGGCCGGGCCGCTCCACAAAAGCCGCGCGCATGCCGGCCCATGCCGCACCCCCTACATCCCACCCGTGCGCGGCGATCATCATGCATTCTGCGGGCTGCATACCTCGCTGGGCGGCGGCCCACTGATAGACCTTCTGATGGGGTTTGTAGGTGCCTAAATCTTCCACGCTGAGCATGAAATCAAAGAGGCTGTCCATCCTCGCGGCGTTCATCTGCTGTTCCATGGCCCCCCTGGAGGAATTGGTCAGTACGCCCATCTCGATATTTTGCTTCCGGAGACGCCGCAGTGCAGGAACGACCTCCGGGTGCGGCGGGGCCGACAGAATCGGCTGTATGGCCTGTTTTGCCTTTTCCTCCGACAGGTCGATGCCGTTGGATTCCGCTACCATCATCAGCGCGGCAACGCCGATTTCCCCGAAAGGTTTGAACTGCCCTGCCACCGTTGATACAAGGGAGTGATGAAGCAGCATCGGGAACCAGAGCGCCGCCAGTTCCGGACGGTTTTCAAGGGCGTTTCCCACTGATACTTTTACTTCGGCCAGATCCAGCAGGGTTTCATTGACATCGAAAAATAATGCCCGCGGCCGCATGCTGTCGTTCATGTCAACCTCCATGTGTTTGTCATCGTATTTGCTGTTTCCCCGCTGCCCCTATTGCCCCATGGGGACGAGAAACATTTTTCCCGCCATTTGAAGATCCTTGTCTTCTTCATTTGCGGATTTTTCCCGGATATCTTTTAATATTTGTCCGGCGGCGGTTTGTGTCCAGTACCAATTGGTAAAAGCCTTGCTGTCCGGCGTTTTTGCGCCGGGTTGGGATATGACAGCTTCGAAATAGAAGGATTTCAAATCCTGCGCCGCAAGCCGAAGGGCAACGGCCGGTGGTATCTCCTTCTCAGGGAGGCCGATGTCTTTTCCGGAAAGATAATCGCAGAGTATCCCGGCGGCGGTTTCCGGGTCAAAGTCCGCCATGGCTGTGCGGCCGCGTTTTTCCAGGCCCATATCATACCATGGCCTGAGCGCCGCCACCTCGCGCATGAGCGTCTGGATACGCGCTTCCAGTTCGGTTTCCTCCGCCCGGGAAGGGGAAAAGCCTACCGGGCATGCCCAGGTGTCTTCTTCTGCCGTGTTTTCGGAAGATGTCGGGGCTTCTTCGGGAAAGGCTTCCAGCACGGGGCCTTTTTCTGCAGCAAAGAGCAAAAGGGCGGCCAGAAGCACTTTTCGTTGAAACGCAGCATCATCCGGAACCCCCAGGGGGCGTCCCAGTTCAAACGGCACCCAAAGCGCCCGCGGCGGCCGGATCGCCTCGGTGTGCTCGTATATCAGGCTGATTTGGGTGGTCGGGATTCCCTTGGCTTCAAGATAATGCGCGAGCGCGCCCACGGCGCGTGTGCAAAACGGTCAGACAGGCACCAGAAGTGCCGCATCGACATTGTCGCCGGAAAGAAGTCCGGCGAGATTTTCCGCATGCGATGCCATGTTGGACGGATCGGCCGCCCCCATAAAGGAATAATGGAAATCGGCCACGCTGCCGATGACGCCTTCATCTGCCAGCTCCTGCAGCCGGTCAATGGGAAAGATCAGGTTGGTGTCCTGCTGGAAGCCGGTCCGGTCAAAATTGGTGGAAATATGCGTCATCACGAGGTCGTTGGCGCCCATATCCCCGGGAATGACCCGGTAGTCCCCGTCCATCCCCCCAAAGGGGCGGTCGCCGCGCCGGTGAAGACCGGCCGTGGATATTATTGCGACGCGTCGCTTTGACAGTTCCGGGCCGGTTGCCCATGGGGTCTCGTCAAAATGCGGGCACGGCAGATTGGCAATGTGGGAACGCTGCGGTTCGGGCATATCGCTCAGTCGTGCCATGATTTCCTCCTTTTACTTGTTTTTTTTGACGGCTTTGTAAAAAGCCGTCTGAAAACGACTTTTACGAGTTCATCTTTTTTGGTACGGCTCATCTCCGGTTGTTGAGCGCCCAGTCGTAATCCAGATATTGCAGGTGAACGTTTCCGGCTTGGATTTGCGCTTTTGCCGCCTTGTTGTCCGTTAACAGGTCCGCGTAGCGGGCAAGCCATTTCCGGACGCTGCCGGCATCGCGCTCAAAATCCTCGCCGTACCACTTGAAGATGGATGAAACCTCGAGGCTTTCATTTTCCGGGTTGTACCGGTTTCTGCTGTCATCTATCAGGAAGCGGCGTGTGCTGTCTTCCAGTTGAGCGTCCAGCCGGTCATGAACAAAAGCTTCGTCCCGAAGGGCGGGGCATCCGATGGAGGCACAGTTGACGGCGAAGTGAATCCGGGGTTCATCGAACCGGCCCGGCTCACGGATAATGTCGTGCTCCACCTGGTCCAGGTGCATTTTTTCCCCGAGCAGGGTGAAAAACCGGATCTTCCATGGGTTTTGCCAGAAGCGACCGATGCCCCGTATGCTGTCGACCGGATAGTTGTCCAGGATCAGCGCCAGTGTGAAGCCGTTATAGGCATTGATCAGAAAGGCCAGCTGCCTGTCTTTGTCCCACGCCTCAAATTCGGCCCTGGGTACCGCGGAAAGCGTATCAAGGTAATCGTCAAGGGGCTGCCGATTTTCCTTCAATGCCGGGTAATCCACCACGCTGGCGGTTCCCGCTTCATTCCAGGAAACATGCGCCTGTAAAACGGTTGTAAACGCTGTGTGGCGGTGGTCAAATGCCAGTGCGGGGGTTCCTGCCAGCAAAATCAACAGAAATGCCCCTGTACCCATTCGCATGATCATCGGTTTTTCCTTTTTGCGGGTATTACCGCTTTATTTTTCTGTGGAGGTACCACCCGATCCATTCCAGTATCCGCCCCGGTGCATGGGCTTTTTTCCACTGGCCGGCCGCAGATTTGTTTGCCTCGGCCAGGGTGGGATAGATATGGATGGTGCCCAGTATTTTGTTCAGCCCCAGCTTGTGCTTCATGGCCAGGACATATTCGGCGATGAGATCCCCGGCATGCTCTCCGACGATGGTGACGCCGAGGATGCGGTCCGTGCCCGGCGCGGTGAACACTTTTACAAACCCCTGCTCGGTGCCGTCGGCAATGGCCCGGTCGAGTTTATCCATACCGAACCGGGTGACGTCGACATCGATCCCCTTATCCTTTGCTTCCTGTTCGTTGATGCCCACCCGGGCGACTTCCGGGGAGGTGAACGTGCACCAGGGAATCACCCGGTAGTCCACCTTGAACTTCTTGAACCGGCCGAACAGGCTGTTCACCGCGGCAAACCACGCCTGGTGGGATGCCGTGTGGGTAAACTGGTAGGGGCCGGCCGCGTCGCCGCAGGCGCGGATATTCGGAAAACGGGTTTCCAGGTACTCGTTGACCACAACTGTGCCGTTGGGGTTGCGCCCGATGCCCAGCTCGGAGAGACCCAGCCCCTCGGTGTGCCCTTTGCGTCCCAGGGCCACGAGCACCTTGTCGCAGGAAATCCGGACCTGCCCGTCCTTGTTTTCAATTATCGCAACAGCGCCGCTGCCGTCTTTTTCAAAGGCGGTTGCCCGGTATCCGAGCCGCAGGTCAACGCCGTCGGCGATCATGTTTTGCGCCAGCAGTTCTGAGGCTTCCTTGTCCTCGCGGGCCAGCAGCCGGTCCGCCATTTCCACCTGGGTGACCCGGCTGCCGAGTTTTGCAAAGCTTTGCGAAAGTTCGCAGCCGATGGGGCCGCCGCCGAGCACCAGCAGTCGGTCGGGGAGTTCGGCAAGGTCCCACAGGGTGTCGGAGGTGAGGTAATCTATCTGGTCAAGGCCGGGTATGGGAGGGGCCATGGGTTCGCCGCCGGTGGCGATGACGATGTTCTGGGCGGTCAATCGCGTTGCTTCCTGTGCGTCCCGGATTTCCACTTCCCAGGGGGATACCAGCCGGGCATTCCCTTTTCGCACATCCACGCCCAGTTCCTTGTACCGCTGCTCCGAATCGTGGGGCTCGATTTTTTTGATCACATTGTGCACGCGTTTCATTACCCGGGGAAAATCGACTTCGGCCGGCCCTGTTTTCAACCCGAAATCCACGGCCCGCTGGATCCAGCTGTTTACCCGGGCGCTCTTGATCAGCGCCTTGGACGGCACGCAGCCGGTATTGAGGCAGTCGCCGCCCATGGCCCCTTTTTCCACCAGTGTGACGCTGGCGTTTACCGCTGCGGCGATATACGCAGTCACCAGTCCGGCGGATCCGGCCCCGATCACGATCAGGTTGCGGTCGAATTGTTTCGGCTTTTTCCACCCGCTGTAGACCCGCAGCGAATGGATCCGGTTGACGATCGCCCTGGCAATCCAGGGGAACAGCCCCAGAAGGACGAATGCACCGATCAGGTTGAAGGAAAGCAGGTCGCCTGTGGCGGTAACCCCCGCCAGTTGGGTTCCCGCATTGACGTAGACGATGGTTCCGGCCAGCATCCCCAGCTGGCTGACCCAGTAGAAGGTCCAGGTGCGGATTGGCGTCAGGGCCATCACCAGGTTGATCAGGAAGAAGGGAAAAACGGGTACGAGCCGCAGCGTGAACAGATAAAAGGCGCCGTCCTTTCGAACCCCTTCATTGATGGCTTTCAGCCGGTCGGCAAACCGGTTCTGAACGGTGTCTTTGAGCAGAAACCGGGCGACCATGAACGCCAGGGTGGCACCGATGGTGGAGGCAAAAGAAACGACGATCACCCCGGTTATCAGGCCGAAAAAAGCGCCTCCGGCCAGGGTCATGACCGCGGCCCCCGGCAGGGACAGGGCAGTTACCGCAACGTAGATGAGAAAAAAGACCGCCAGGGTCAAAAACCGGTTTTCTGCATAAAAGGCGTGGAAGCGGTCCAGGCTGTCCTGCAGGTAATCAAGCGTTAAAAACCGGTCCAAATCCAGCAGAAAAAACAACCCCAGCAAGGCAACGACGACACCGGCGACCAGCACTTTTTTTTTATTCATTGAGGCGTTTCCTTGCTTCAGGGTAATAACATTTTACAGTATGGCTTGAAGCGGCAGGGGGAATTTTTTCATGCCCTTTAACACCTTACAATCCTTACAGTTTTCCCATGTCGGTTGGATGCTGCATCCACGGCACCGGGAGGCAATTTCGATGGCTGCTTCAATTTCGGTGTGCAATCTCTGGTAGTCGGCAATTTTTTTCGTCACCAGGGCCTTTTGCCTTTCCAGATGGCCGATTACCATTGAAGAGGCATCTTCTCCGGTTTGCCCGTTTCGCCTGGCTTCATAGATGGATTTTATATCCTTGAGCGCCAAGCCGGCATTTTTTAATTTTTGAATGTAAAATACCGTCTCCGCAGTTTCCGGTGTAAAGAGGTAGAATCCACCCGGACTTCTGTCCGCGGCCTCGATAAATCCCTCCTCCATGTAATACCGGACGGTCCGGACCGATGTACCGGCTTTTTCAGCGATTTCACCGATTTGCATAAAATTATGGCGTGATGTTGTTGTCATGATTACAGTATAAGCATACGGTTACGTTATTGTCAAATTGCCGAAAGTGTTTTTGCCGGGATTCTTTTTAAAAAGACGAGGATGGGACAGGGTGTGCGGCGCAAGGCAGATTTTGCACTTTTTTCAAAGCCGTCTGATTGCGATTGTTTACACCTCCATCAATCTTACTGTTGAACACAAAAGGAGAGGGGGTCAATGCTCCGTTACGACTATGATACCGCCATTGGCGCTGACCATGCCGGATTTGCGCTGAAATCGGAAATCAAGGCATTTTTGAAAGAAGGCAATTGGAGGGTTTCGGATCTGGGAACGCATAACACAAACCCCGTGGATTATCCCGATATCGCCTGGGCCGTGTGTGCGGCGATTTTGGACGGTAAAGCGGACAAGGGGATTGTCATCTGCGGTAGCGGTGTGGGGGCGAGTATCGCTGCGAACAAGCTCCGGGGGATCCGGGCAGGCCTTTGCCATGATACGTACTCCGCGCATCAGGGTGTCGAGCACGACAATATGAACGTGCTTTGCCTCGGTTCACGGATCGTCGGAACAGCCTTGGCCATGGAATTGGCGGCCGTGTTTTTGAAAGCACGCTTTTCAGGCGGTGAACGCCACGTCCGCCGGCTGGGCAAAATCACGGCCATTGAGAAAACCGGACACGCCCCCAGGTGAACGCCTTCAGCCAAACAGACAGGAGTGCACCATGAACCAAATTCACGATACCGATCAACTTTGTGTCAACACGATCCGGATGCTGGCGGTGGACGCCGTCCAGGCGGCAAATTCAGGCCACCCGGGGATGCCCATGGGGGCGGCGGCAATGGCATACACCCTTTGGACACGGTTTTTAAAAAAGCCCTTGTCGCGGCCCGGGCGGAACAAGGCCGGCCGTCGCTCATATCGGTTCGAACCCGCATCGGTTTTGGCAGTCCCGGCAAGCAGGACACGGCGGCCGCTCATGGGGAGCCCCTTGGTGAAGCAGAAGGCAAACGGACCAAGGAAGCCCTCGGATGGCCGATGGATGCGCCAAATTGTTGAAGTAAAAAATGAATGTTCAAATATAAATTATCTGAATATGAGAAAATCCAATATGAAAGGAGGTGATCTGTATGCCGAAATGTGGAATTTGTGGCGGTGACGCCCCAAAGCAGCCTTGTATCACAGAAGACGGAGAATGCGATCTTTGCGGTCGCAAGGTTGTTCTTGAAGAAGAACAGAAAAAAGAACAGGAAGACTGATTTTGTTCGTTTGATCCCTATGAGCACCTGAAAGGCCTTCACAAGGGATTCAGGTGCTCATGCATTGTGCATTGCGGTCCATCACTGCAAAAACGACCGACAACCTTATGGCCTGAAAGTTTTTTTTTGAGATGAACACCCACCTGTTTCATACGGCATGGGAAGCCCTGGAAGCCTCCGTGGCAGCCTTTGACGGCAAGCCCATCAGCACGGTGGCGGCCCGGACGATTCTGTCGCATCCGGAAAAAATTGCGCCGTTGATATTTAAGCCGGATAAGGATATCATGGCGTGTGCCCTCCGGGTGGGAAGGCAATACTGAAACGGGCTTTTATATGGTCGAAGTATGACCGCTGACAGACCCAATCACCGATTGCCGGAAAGAAGCCGGTCATGCAATTTATTTCCCCACAAAAAAAAGAGGCCGCGAATACGCCGAAACAGGCGTTTCTCACGTTTTTTTACACCACGCCGTGGCTGACCAGGATAGGCTTACGGGGGCTCAACGCGCTTCTCTACCTCATTGAAAAAACCCCCGCATTACGAAATGTCATGCCAATCACCGACCCCCGGAAAAACAACATGACCTATCTGGCCGTCAATAAAAACATGATTGATAAACGGCCGAACGTGATCCCGGTCAATGAAAGCGCGGGGGAAACCGTAAATGAAATCCTTCCCCGGCAGATTCTCGATGACATGATTGACGCCTTTTCCTATCATTTTCTCATGGATGCCTGCATCTGCCGGACCGGATTTCAGTGCACGAATTTCACCCATGAAGTGGGCTGCCTTTTCATGGGGGATACCGCCCGAAGGCTGCCCCCCGGGCTGGGGGGACAAGTAAGCCGGGAGCAGGCCCGTGCCCACGTTGATAAAGCGGTCCGCCTCGGCCTGATTCCGATGACCGGCAAAGTCAATGTGGACAACCTCGGTTTTCTGATTGCGGACACAAAAGAACTGTTCAGCGTATGCTTCTGCTGTCACTGCTGCTGTATGATGGGATACTACAAGTACTCCCCCGAACACGTGAAAAAGCTGTTTACACCGGTGGAAGGGTTGCGCGTCCGGGTCAACCGGAACTGCACGGGATGCGGGACGTGCCTGGAAACGTGCATTTTCGACAGTATCGTCATTGAAAAGAGGGTTGCCATTCATCTGGATCACTGCGTGGGATGCGGCAGGTGCGCCACCGCATGCCCGAACGACGCGGTCGAGATTTCAGTCGACAACCGGCGCTATGTGGAAGACGTAAAAAACCGCCTTCAATCGTTTGTCAAAGTATCCTGAAGGCCTCTTTTACATCCCCTGTTTCCGGCGGCCATACCAACCCGCCAGGACAACCTGCTTTGACGCAAAATATTGCGTCGATCCTGCCGGTTTTTGAAATTGCTTCGGTTTGTGGTTATCGTTTTAACTTGTTTCGGACAATACAGGCTTTGTGCACTGTGCAACGGATGCGGATGCGTCATAAACAGCGGCGGCCGGAGACTTTATGATATATGGCAATGAAAAAGAGATCACTGTTCTGGCCGGTGATATCGGCGGCACCAAGACGGACCTGGCCGTGTATTCATCCCAAAGCGGCCTGCGCCGCCCCTTGGTAAAGGCACATTTCCCGAGCAGGGATTATTCCGGCCTTGAAGCCATTATACATAAATTTCTGTCAACCCATGATATCCGAATTGACCGTGCGGCTTTTGGTGTGGCCGGCCCGGTTGTGGGGGGGCAGGCAAAAATCACCAATCTGCCCTGGGTTATGGAAGAAGCCGCACTTGCCGAAACCGTGGGCGTTGAATCCGTCTGCCTGCTAAATGACGTAACCGCCTTTGCAAACGCCGTTGCTGTGCTGGTTGAAAACGACCTGCATGTGATCAACAAGGGAAGCCCGGCGACGAAAGGGGCTATGGCTGTTGTGGCGCCTGGCACGGGCCTTGGAGAGGCATTTCTGGTTTGGGACGGGACTGGTTGCCGGGCTTTTGCCTCGGAAGGCGGGCATGCCGATTTTGCACCTGTGGGCCCGGAACAAACCGGCCTGCTATCTTACCTGGCAAACCGCTTTGACCATGTCAGCTATGAGCGCGTCTGCTCCGGCATCGGACTGGCCAATATTTACGAGTATTTAAAAAATACCGGATACACAGGAGATCCGGCTTGTCCGGCCGAACAGGTCTCCGCCGGACAGGATCCGGTGCCGAAGATTATCCAGGGCGCGCTGGATAAAAACCGACCGTGCGGCCTTTGCCAAAAAACGCTTGCGGTGTTTGTCTCTGCTTTGGGCGCGGAGGCCGGAAACATGGCGCTGAAGACAATGGCCACCGGCGGCGTTTACCTTGGCGGCGGCATACCGCCCCGTATTTTACCGCTTCTGGAAAGCGGGGTTTTTTTGAACGCTTTTGTGCACAAGGGCCGGATGAGCGAACTCATGAAAAAAATTCCGGTTTACGTAATTTTACATTCCGAAGCGGCGCTGCTGGGCGCCGCGCGCCATGCAATGTCCGCATGCTGCACGGCATAAAAAAATATATTGCAGAACAGGATACAATATTGACGGATTCGTAAAAAGCCCAATATCTGCGTTGCGCACAATCTTTGAAGAATCTCCTGTATGGATAAGTACCCTTAATTCTTCAGAAATTGCACGCGACTTGATCTTGAACGTTTTCCTTTGCCGTTCAAAATCGACTTTTTACGGGCTCATCAATATTGACGCAGACGTAAAAAAAGAAAGGAACACAAATATGACCACACGCATCCCGCATCTCACCGCACGGCCGGCCTGGAAGGCGTTGGAAAGCCATTTCAATGACATCCGGGACGTACATCTGCGCGCTCTTTTCGCCGACGATCCAATGCGCGGCCGGCGCCTGGTTGCCGAAGCGGCCGGCCTGTACCTCGATTATTCGAAAAATCGCGTCACTGATGAAACCATGGGGCTTTTGCTGCAGCTGGCAGAACAGTCCGGCCTGCAGGAGCGGATCGAGGACATGTTTTCCGGCGAGAAAATCAACATAACGGAAAACCGCGCTGTTCTTCACGTGGCCCTTCGTGCCCCGCGTCAAACCATCATTATGGTCGACGGCCAAAACGTTGTTGATCATGTACATGCGGTCCTTGACAAAATGGCGGATTTCTCGGACCGGATCCGAAGCGGGGAGTGGAAAGGGCACACCGGCAGGCCGATTCGAAATGTCGTCAACATCGGCATCGGCGGATCAGATCTCGGCCCGGTCATGGCCTATGAGGCGCTTACACATTACAGCGAGAGGTCCATGAATTTCCGGTTCGTGTCCAACATCGACGGCACGGATGTGACAGAAGCGCTTCGCGATATCGATCCCGCGGAAACCTTGTTTATCGTGGCTTCCAAGACGTTCACCACCCAGGAGACCATGACCAATGCGCAAACCGCGCGTGAATGGTTGATTACAGGCCTCGGCGGTGACAGGGATGCTGTGGCCCGGCATTTTGTGGCAGTATCGACAAATGCCGACAAGGTGGCGGCATTCGGCATCGATACGGCCAATATGTTCGAGTTCTGGGACTGGGTCGGCGGACGGTATTCCCTGGCCTCGGCCATCGGCCTGTCCACAATGGTTGCCATCGGCCCGGATCGCTTTCGCGGTTTGCTCGACGGCATGCGGCAGGTGGACGAGCATTTCCGCAATGCTTCCTTCGAGCACAATCTGCCGGTGCTCATGGGACTCCTGACCGTCTGGTACACCAACTTTTTCGGTGCACAGAGCGTCGCCGTCCTGCCGTACGAGCAGTACCTGAACCGGTTCCCGGCGTACCTGCAGCAGTTGACCATGGAGAGCAACGGCAAGCGTGTCACGATAGACGGCACGGCGGTCGACTACCAGACCGGTCCCGTCTACTTCGGCGAACCCGGCACCAACGGCCAACACTCCTTTTACCAGCTCATCCACCAGGGCACCCGGCTCATACCCTGTGATTTCATCGCATTCGGCCAACCGCTCAACCCTGTGGGCGGGCATCACGACATCCTTATGGCAAACGTCTTTGCCCAGGCCGAGGCGCTGGCCTTCGGCAAGACACCCGAGGAAGTAAGGGCGGAAGGCACGCCGGAATGGCTGGTGCCGCACCGGGTTTTTGACGGCAACCGTCCGTCGACCACGATTCTCGCCGGGCGGCTCACGCCGGAAACCCTCGGGAAACTTGTTGCCCTTTACGAACACAGTGTGTTTACGCAGGGCGTCATCTGGGGCATCGATTCCTTCGACCAGTGGGGTGTCGAGCTGGGCAAAGAACTCGCCAACCGCATCCTGCTGGAACTCGATACAAACGCGGATACCGATCCCGGACACGACAGCTCAACAAACCATCTGATCCGGCGCTACCGGGAGATGAAACAAACTTCCGGGACATGACAGGAGCGAAAAAACCGTTCCTGCAAAAGGGATCATTATGAACATGCTTCTTATCGACCAGGAGATCTTCGTCCGGATCGGCTTTTTTGCAGGAATCTTTTTTTTTATGGCCGCCTGGGAAGCACTTTCTCCCCGTCGGCCGCTTCGACAAAGCAAGTTTACCCGTTGGTCGAATAACCTCGGCTTGACCGTATTCAACGGCCTTGTGCTCAGGGTCGTTTTTCCGGCGGCAGCCGTGGGAACGGCCCTGTTCGTTGAACAAAAAGGGTGGGGGCTGCTTAATCAGTTCACTTTCCCGGTATGGTTCAACGGCGTTGCCGCCATCCTTTTCCTTGATCTTGCAATCTACACCCAGCACGTGGTTTTTCACAAGGTTCCGGTGCTGTGGCGCCTTCACCGCATGCACCATACGGACCTGGATTTTGACGTCACAACCGGCGCGCGGTTCCATCCCGTTGAAATCATTTTGTCTATGGTCATAAAAATGGGCGTTGTCCTCGTCCTTGGCGCGCCGGCATGGGCGGTTGTCGTCTTCGAGGTGTTGCTGAACGGCACCTCCATGTTCAATCACAGCAATATATCGATTCATACGGGTCTTGACCGGCTGCTCCGCCTCCTTGTCGTCACCCCGGACATGCACCGTGTTCATCATTCCGTGCTCATCCGGGAAACAGACAGCAACTACGGCTTTAATTTTCCATGGTGGGACCGGCTGTTCCGGACGTATCGCCCCCAGCCGGCGGCCGGCCATGAGGCGATGACCATCGGGCTGGCCAACTACCGGGATCCCAAATGGCTTTCCATCAAATGGATGCTCCTTGTCCCGTTTTCACGCTACTATCGTTGATAAAAATAGGGGGACGCCCATGAAATTATGCGTTTCTTCCGGTTTTATTACCGCCGCTCTTTCTTGTCGAAACAGGGGATGCAAAACGTTTCTCCTGCCAACCTGCGCGTCCGGCTTTCCATGACCCCCTCTCCGCAGGCGTCGCAGGTGATGCTGGAGAGGATGCGGGCTTTTTGCGGGGGCGGCCCTTCGGGTTCCGTGCACGCGAACACACTGTCCAGGTCGGCTTCCATGACCCGGTTGGAGGCATCCTGACGGGTTTCGTCCCACAGCTTCATTTCTTCTTCCGTAAGGCCCTGGCTTTGCATCTTCTGGTGCAGTTTTCCCAACAAATCGCTACCCTCCCCGTAGACCGAGGGGCGAAGCACCAAGCGTATTCCCTTGTTGTCCCTTCGTCGGAAAAAGGTAAAGGCGTTTTTGCCCACATCCTTGTAAATCAGGTTCCCTTTTCCAAAGGTGCATCCCGTTAAATACTGGATGGCATCCACGCCGCACATGTCGGTTTCGACAACGGCCACGATCTCTTCATCCGTGGATGCGCCCATCTCCTGCAATGCCCATTCCGAAGCCCGGATGCCGATGGCCAAACCGGGGCACCAGTGTCCGTGGAACGCTATGGTTTCCTCAATTTTTTCCTGGCTGATCCGATCGTAGTTCATAAAACTCCTTTCCTGCATTGGTTTGTTTTTACATTCGTCGATTTCAACAGACCGGAAAATGGCACCATGCATGGTGATTTCCGTGGTCCACGGGTGAAGGCCCGGGGAAACGCTCCCGGCAGATCGTGCGGCTTTGCGCGCACCGTGCCGCAAACGGGCAGCTGTCGGGGGAATCGGATCCGGATCGGGTGCGCCCCTGTGCGGCAAAACGGCCCCTGGACCCGTTCATGAGCGAGCGGGTATACGGATGGGCCGGGTTTTCCAGTATCCGGGAGGCGGGTCCGCTTTCCACCATTCGTCCCGCCAGCATTACCCCGATGCGGTCGGCAATCTTTCTGGCCAGCCCCAGGTCGTGGGTTATGAAAAGCAGGCTCAGGCCTTTTTCAATCTGGAGATCCAGGATCATCTTGAGCACCTTGGCCTGAACGCTGGGGTCCAGGGAACTAGTGGGTTCATCCGCCACGAGCATCAACGGCCGGGAAACCAGGGCCCGGGCAATACACACCCGCTGCAGGGCGCCCATGTTGAGTTCATGGGGGTAGCGGCCGGTGAAATCGTCCGCGGTAGAGAGATGAACGTCCCGGAGGGCCCCGAGCACCCGGTTCCTGATTGTCTGCTCATCGCGGATCTTCTTTTGGATGCGCAGGGGTTCGGCCACGATTTCATATACAGAAAAGCGGTGGCTCACGGCCCCGGCCGGATCCTGGTGGACGACGCCGATCTTTCCGGCCAGTGACCGGTAATCCGTTCGAATCCATTGGTCCATGTCCCGGTCTTCGAAAATCCGTTCTCCCCGGTCCGGAGCAAGCATTCCGGCGGAAATTCCGGCCAGGGTGCTTTTTCCGGAGCCGGATTCCCCGACCAGGCAGAAAATCTCCCCGGATTGCAGACATATGCCGACATCTGTAAGGGCCCGGGTTTCGCCGTAGTTTTTACGGATGCCGGTTACTTCCAGCAGCGTGACGATTCCCTCGCGGAGACAGCGAACCCGGTGATCGGCCACATCCATTAGCGGGACCGATGCTGCCGCGCATTCGCTTATGGCCTGGGTGCACCGGGTGCGAAACAGGCAGCCCTGCGGCGGCAGATGCCCGTCTTCATGACCGGAATCCGGGCTGATAATATGCGAATGCGGATTTTCAGTCATATGGCTTGAATTGTGCCGGTGAACCACGCGGTAAAAAGCGTCTCCCCGGATTCCGCCCAGTTCCCGGTGGGTTTCCAGGCCGGGAAAGGAACGGGTCAGGGCCCGGGTATAGGGATGGCGGGGGGAAGTAAACAGGTTGCGGGCCGGAAGGACTTCCATGACCTGCCCCATGTAGAGCACTACCGCGTCATCGGCAACGCCTGCGGCCAGCTCGAGATCATGGGTGATCATCAGTATCGCCTTGCCCTCGTCTTTTGCCCGGATCATCACATCTTCTGTCAGGCCCTTGTTCATGGCGTCCAGGGCGGCGGTGGGTTCGTCCAGGATCACGATATCCGGATCCATGATAAACGCCATGGCCAGCATGCAGCGCTGCAATTCACCGCCGCTGAGCTCGTGGGGATAGCGCCGCCCGATGGCCGGATCCAGGTCCATGGCCTCCAGGGCCTTTTCCGCCGTGGTTTTTGCTCCTGCTTTTGTCTTGTGCTGCTTTTGAACCAGGGGCTCGGCCACCTGGTCGATGATCCGGTGCACCGGATTGAAATTCTCATTGCTGTTTTGAAAGACCATGGCAATTTTCGACCAGCGGATCCGGTTGGCCATTTCTTCGCTCATACCCAGAATTTCCGCTTCGTCCAGCTGTATGCTCCCGGTGGCCCGCGCATCATCCGGCAGAAGGCCCATAACGGCCTTGGCCAGGGTGGTCTTTCCAGACCCGGACTCTCCGACGAGCGCGGTGATCCGCCCCGGTAACAGTTCCAGGCCGACCTCATCTGCGGCCAAAAGCCGGTGTTCCCCCGTTCCATAGGTGACGCATAGATTCCGGATGTTAAGTTTCACAGGGTTTCCTTTAGTCTTGGATCAAATATTTTCTCCAGGCTTACCGCCAGGAAAGTAACGCACATAATCAGCAGGCTGAGGCAGAAAATGGGCGGGATCAGCCAGTTGGACCAGATATCCATGTAATAGTAGCCGATGGCATGGTTGATCATGATTCCCAATGATTTGCGGCCGGGATCGAACAGCCCCAGGAAAGCAAGGGATGCTTCCATGAATATGGCCATCCGCAGCCGGGAAGCAAACCCGATGAGATACAGGGGGAAGAGCTCCGGCAGAAGGTGCCGCCATATGATGTACGGGCCGGAACCCCCCATCTGTCTGGCCGCATGGATGTGGGTGCTGTTTTTGAGCACAAGGGCCTGCGCCCGGATCGCTTTTGCAATGGGCGGCCAGGACAGCACGGCCAGGACCAGTGCCAGTGTCATGGGCGGCGGCCGGAAAAAGGCCGCAACAAGAATCAGGATCATGACCGCCGGGATGGCCATCAGTACTTCTGAAACCCGCATCAGCAAAAGATCGATAATCCCCCTGAACCAGGCGCTTGTCAGGCCGGCCCCTACGCCGATCACAAGGCCGGCCGTGCCGGCTGTAAGACCGAAAGCCAGCGTGTTGCGGATTCCGTAGAGCAGTTCCGAAAAAATGTCCATACCGCCGTCATTGACACCCAGCGGGTGCGCAGACGATACAGGAGCGAACGGCTGAAAGCCCATATCATAGGGGTCATGGGGAACCAGCCATGGCATTGTCGCGATCACCAGGGCAAACAAAACGGCCAGGGTGGCGCCCGCCAGAAACCAGGGATCTGCTGTAAGCCGTTTGGAAACATTACGATGCATGGTTTACCCGTGGATCCAGCAGCCCGTAAACGAATTCCAGGGCCAGGTTGATGAAAAGGACCAGAAGCGATGAGAACAGAACAATGCGCTGTACCAGGGGCAGATCCCGCATGGAAATGGCGTTGAACAAAAGCGTGCCGATGCCCGGGTAGGAGAAGATGGTCTCCACCACAAGCACGCCGGTCAGCATGAAGGCGATCCGCAGTCCAAAGCGCGTCACCATTGGCAGCATGGCGTTTCTCGCCCCATGCGCATACCGGACCCGCACGGGGGGCAGGCCCTTGGCCCGGGCGGTTTCCAGATACTGCCGCCGTAAGACCATGACCATGCTGCCCCGTGCCAGCAGAAAATTGCCCGGAAACCAGGCCAGAAAAAGGGTGGCAAAGGGGAGGGCCAGGTGGTGCAGGACGGAAATAACCTGCCCGGCCGCAGAATGGTTCGCATAGGCCTGATCTGCCCCGGAAGCGGGGAACCAGCCCAGGTGCAGGGAAAAGAGCAGAAGCAGGATCACGCCTGCTGCCAGCTCCGGGATGCCCTGCAGAACAGTCATGGTACCCACGCCGGCCTTTTCCATTTTTCCGCCCCTTCGCCAGGCGGCCTCCACACCGGCAATAAAGCCCGTCAGCATGGACAACACATGCGCGCTCCCCATGAGCAGCAATGTCCATGGAAGCGCATCCAGGATCAGCCCGGAAATCGGCTCGCTGAATGCATAGGATGCCCCCCAGTCCAAGCGGACCATGTCCAGAATATATCGGCCAAAGCCTTCTTCCCCGGCATATTCGGATTTCAGTGCTGCTTCCTGTTCGGCGCTCAAGGAGATGTGGGCGCCCGAGTACATGGCCGTGACGAAGTCTCCGGGCAGCAGCCGGGGGAGCATATAACTGCCGTACACCATAACCAGGGCGGCCAGAATATACGACAGGAGGGTGTATTTCCGGGTGTTAGAAATCATGAGGCCGGTCTGCAGGACGAATCAAAGACATTTTGTTTTGCGCGATCGGGATTCCCTTGCTGATCCCGCCCGGTGTAAAATACCACTGCACACCCGCCTTTGGATTGCTTGCTGCAAAGTTCTCCGGATAATAGAGGGAGATTGCGGGAAGCTCGCGGGCATACACTTCCTGGATACGGAAGACGATCTGTTTGCGCCTGTCTTCATCCATCTCAAGGATCTGTTTTTCAAGCAGTTCGTTCAGCTCCCCGCAGGCATCGTATCGGGCGCTGTTGACGGACCCTGCACCGTATTCCGGGGAAATCATTTCGTTGAGGATCCGCGGATCGCCGCTGATGCCGCCGTGTCCGGATATGGCAAGATCAAAATCCCAGTTTCTGATTTTGTTGTCGGTGGTCGTCTGTTCCATGCTGATCAGCTCCACCTGGATTCCGGCATCCTCCAGCTGCTTTTTGATGACTTCGCCGTCCCGGTCGACCCGACGCTGGCCGCCGACCGTGATATTGGAGAGGATCAGCTCGACGGTAAGGGGTTCCCCGTCTTTCCGGTAAAAGCCCCCCCCGCCTCGGCTGTAGCCCATATCTTCCAATATAGCAGCGGTTTTTTCCGGATCAACGTCATAGGAAGGGGTGCCGGGGTTGTACATGTCATGATCCACCGATAAAAGCCCGTATGATGCGGGTGCGCCATATCCCCTGTGGGCTTTGTCGATGATTTCCTGCCGGTCAATCGCATAGGCCAGGGCATGACGGAACCGCCTGTCATCAAAAGGGGCTTTTTTGTGGTTGATCATCAGTTTTTTGTTCCATCCCCGCTCATCGCGTATAATCGTGAGGCCTTCCCTTTCCAGGGCCGGGACCATGTCGGGCTGAATGCTGACAAGGTCCGCCTGCCCGGATGTGAGGGAAATAAGGGGGTGTTCAGAGCGTATATAAATGAGGCGGTCCGCTGCGGGCCGGCCCTGATAATACTCGTCAAAAGCCTCATACAGATACGTTCCCTGTGCCTTGTTAAAATTCCTGAATTTGAATGGCCCGCTTCCGATAAACGCATCCGCTTCGGTATAGTTCCGGGGATTATCCACGGAGTCCCATATATGCCGGGGCAGTATGGGCATTGTCCCCCCGACATCCGACAAAAAAGGTGCATAGGGTGTTTCCAGGTGGATCGCTAGGGTATGGGGGGCAAGGATTTCCGTATGGCTGATGTTGTCCAGGGTGATCCAGTTATAGGGATGTTTTTTGAAATATTCGATGGTGAAAGCCACGTCCTCTGCTGTTACCGGCTCACCGTCATGCCACCGGGCCTCGGGATGAAGCTCGAACAAAAACGCTTCCCGGTCCGCCTGATAGGACCAGGACGTCGCCAGCGCCGGAACATGCCCGTTTTGATCCTTCCAGATCAGGGTGTCGAAAACCCAGCTCATCCTTACATATCCCGGTCCCCGCGGATAATGGTGATACGGCGTCGGATGCCCCCAGTCCCCCTTGCTGTCGGCGATGCGTATTTCTGCGGGCCGGCGTGCATGCAGGCCGGGGGAAAAGAAAAAAATACCGGCCGCAATTGCCGATAGGACAATCACAAAAAAAACAATTCCAAAAGCTGCTGACCTCATCAATTCTCCCCTTATCTGGCACAAAAAAAACCACGGGGCATACGGGTTGCGTGAAACCCAATGCCTTCGTGGCTTTATTGTCGTGCAGCGCCTGAACGTCCCCGTATTTTTCGTCGTCTCCAGGCGCGGTATGATTGTCGGAAGCAGGTTTTTCTATGATGCCTTCATGGCAAGATTTGCACTAAACATAGTAACCCGAACACTTTCTGTCAACAAAATTAGGGGGACGCCCATGAAATTATGCGTTTCCTGCATTTATGAAATGTGATATCAGAATATAGGGCGGCAACACCCGCAGGGGATCTGCAGAAAGTGCAGCTTCACATGATCCGTCGTCTGGCGGACCTATCTATCCGTTCGGAAGGGGCAGCGATGAATCAGGAGATGAAAATTTACCTCCGGTCGACGCCGGTGATTGAATCCGGCGACCCGTTGGTTGCGGCGTTTGCAAGGGAATACGCAGGGGATGCCACGGACGCGAAAACCCGGGCCGTGCGCCTTTATTACGGGGTCAGGGACGGCATCCGGTATGACCCTTATTCCATCGATCTTTCCGTGGAAGGACTTCGGGCGACTGCCACGCTCAAAGCGATGCGGGGGTGGTGCGTGGCCAAGGCCATCTTGCTGGCTGCCTGTTGCCGGTCCATGGGAATCCCTGCGCGACTGGGATTTGCCGATGTCCGGAACCACCTGTCCACGGCCCGCATGCGGCAATTGATGAAAACCGACATCTTTTACTGGCATGGATATACGTCCATCCGGATCCATGAGAAATGGGTCAAGGCCACTCCTGCATTCAATATTGAGTTGTGCCGGCGTTTCAACATCTGGCCCCTGGAGTTCGACGGAGAGCAGGATTCCCTTTACCAGCCCTTTGACATGGACGGAAACCGCCACATGGAATATCTCAACTACCGCGGAGAGTACGATGATGTTCCCATTGACGCCATTCGGGAGACGTTCATCCGGGAATATATGCCCAATGAGAGTTGGCAGGCGGGGGATTTCGACCAGGAGGTAAAGGTGGAAACCTCCGGCGATCCCAAGGTGTAATTCAGGAGGCGGGTGTTCCATGGAAGCAGGCATCATCGTCCTCTGGATACTGGCCGCCGTTCTCGTGGGGGGAGGCGTGGCCGGCCTTGTGCTGCCGGTACTCCCCGGGCCGCCGATGATCTTTGTCGGACTGGTACTGGCCGCATGGGCCGAGGATTTCGCCCATGTCGGGCGCTACACCATTGCTGTGCTGGCCCTGCTGGCAATTATTGCCGTATCTGTTGATTTTCTTGCGGGGGTGTTCGGCGCAAAGCATTTCGGCGCGAGCCGGCGCGCTATGGCCGGGGCTGCGGTCGGGGCCTTTATCGGCTTGTTTTTCGGCATTCCCGGGATTGTTTTCGGTCCGTTTATCGGCGCGGTCATCGGTGAGTTGTCCGTGCGAAAAGACTTGTTCTACGCCGGGATTGCGGGTCTCGGGGCATGGCTGGGGCTTGCGGTCGGCATCGCCGCCAAGGTGGCCATCGGCTTCGTCATGATCGGGCTTTTTCTGATCATCCGCTTTATCTAAAAGGGGGACGCCCATGAAATTATGCGTTTCCTTTTTTCCATGAAATGTGCTATCAGCCCATTATGCCGAGACAATCCCGAATAGACGCGCCTGGGGCGCTTCATCACATCATTTGCCGCGGAATCGAAAAGGGCCGGATCTTTAAAGACGACACGGACCGGGACAATTTTATCGAGCGGCTCGAAGTGATTTTGCCGGAAACAGGGACGTCCTGTTATGCCTGGGTGCTCATTCCCAATCACTTTCATCTGTTTTTGCGAACCGGCAGGGAACCGGTGAGTCGCGTCATGCGCCGCCTGTTAACCGGTTATGCCGTAAGTTTCAACCGGCGCCACAAACGAAGCGGGCATCTTTTCCAGAATCGCTACAAATCCATTTTGTGCCAGGAAGATGCCTATATGCTGGAAATAGTGCGCTATATCCATTTGAATCCTCTGCGGGCCGGAATTGTGCCGGATCTGGAGGCATTGGCCGGTTTCGCGTATTGCGGTCACAGCCGGATAATGGGGTCCGTGAAAAGCGACTGGCAGGATGTGGATACGGTTCTCGGGATGTTTGGGACGCAATGGCATCCGGCAGTACAGCGCTATGCGGCATTCGTGGCGAAAGGGGCAGGCGATGGCCGAAAGCCGGAGCTCACCGGCGGCGGCCTGATTCGCAGTCTTGGCGGTTGGCAGGAAGTGCGGGCCCTTCGAGGGATGAAAACGTCTTTGAAAAGCGACGAGCGGATTCTCGGCGACAGCGATTTTGTAGAGGCGGTTCTCGGCTCTGCCGCCGAGGAAATGGCGCGGAAATATCGCCTCCAGTCGAATGGGTATACATTTGAAAAGATCCTTGACCGGGTTGCGTCAATTTTCGATATTCCCGTACAGGATCTGCTTTCACCGGGAAAGCAGCCAGGTCGTGTAAAAGCCAGAAGCGTGCTGGTCTATTGGGCGGTTGAAGCGCTCGGCATGCCGGCTACGGAAGCGGGGGTGAAACTTGGATTGAGTCAGTCCGCCGCAAGCAGGGCGGTTCAGCGCGGACGGAATATCGCGGAAGAGCTGGGCCTTGACCCCGAAACAAACAGAAACGCATAATTTCATGGGCGTCCCCCTATTATGAAAATTTTACGGTTTATTGATGAAAACGGCGCCGTCTGCCTTGGGACGGACAGTGACGGGAATACGGCCACAGCCGTTGTGGAAACCCCATCCGGAGCATATGAAATAACCGGGGAAAAACAAACGATCCGGAAAATACTCCCCCCGGTTTCCCCTGCCGCCGTTTTCTGCATCGGGCTCAATTACCGCGGCCATGCGGTGGAAACGGGGATGGCGCTGCCGGAGTATCCCGTGGTCTTTATGAAAAACCCGGCCTCCGTGATCGGCCACAGAGAAAATGTCGTTCTTCCCCAATCCTGCAGAGAAACGCCCCAGGTGGATTACGAGGCCGAACTGGCCGTGGTTATCGGCAGAGCCGCAAAGAATGTCGAAGCGGAAAACGCCATGGATTACGTTAAAGGTTTCACCGTTGCAAACGACATATCCGCGCGGGTATGGCAAAAAAAAGGCGGCGGCGGGCAGTGGGTCCGGGGGAAAAGCTTCGACACGTTCTGCCCCCTTGGCCCGGTCCTTGTCACTTGCGACGGGATTGATGATCCCAGCAATCTTGATATTTCCCTGTCTCTCAACGGCCGGGTGATGCAGCAAAGCAATACGTCGGATATGATTTTTTCCGTTGCACGGCTTATCGCGTTTTTGAGCGAGGATACCACGCTGGCCGCGGGAACGGTGATCCTTACCGGGACCCCCGAAGGCGTCGGTTTTACGAGAACGCCGCCTGTCTATCTCAACCCCGGCGACCTATTGGAGACAACCATCGAAACCATCGGAACCCTGGAAAACAGGGTGGTATAACTGGGATATCGCCTGCTGCGAAAAGCATTGTTCAGGCGGGGCTGGGTTATCGAAAATAATGGGCGCTCCCTCCGCCCGGAGGTGGAGAAACGCATAATTTCATGGGCGTCCCCCAAATGGAAAGGTACGCCGTGAAATTTCCGGATAAAAATGCGCTGGTGAAATGGCTGGCCGACGCAAAGGAAAAATATACGCCCGACGAGCTGCCCCGGTTTCTTGCGGAGAACAAGGAGCGGTTTGAGGAATATATCGCCTTTATCGACGGCAACAAGGTCCGCTACCGGAGCATCGATTGGATTTTTTCCCTTTTTTCCCGCCTGGCCGCCGTCGCCGACCGGATATCGACCCGCGTCCAGTTCTTTTTTCTGAAGATTCCCGGTTTGCAGCGTTTTGTGCAAAACTTCCGGGGATGGAAAAACCACCTGAACTTTCAGGAGATGATCGCATTCGTAAAAGTCAAATTCTACTCCCTTCGCAATGCGCCCCATAATGAAAAAGCCATCCAGGCAATGGACGATTTTATGAACTTTGCCGCATCCCATGGAATGGATTTCAACAAACACTTCCCCGAGATGCGGCGGCAGTTCGTGGAAAAGAAAAACCAGTTGATGCAGCACAAGTTTTTCCGGGAATTTTCCAAAAGCCGGCTCGAACAGCTCCTGGCCATCCCGTTCTCCTTTAACCGGTGCATTTTTCCGGTTCTCCCCGACTCCGCATTCTGGCACAAGTTCTTTGAATACCAGGAACGGAAGCAGGTCATTGATATCGTCCTGGTGGACAGAAGCGGCGGGTGCGTATCCTTCCGGCACGATGATGCCGAATCCGTCCGCTCCTCCGAGGTGGTTCGCATTCTGCGCCGCATTTCGGCCATCAAGGCCGCCGGCCGCCGGATTTTTTTCATCGGCCACCATGAAGGGTATCTCGGCCCCTACTTTGTCCGGAGCGTGCTCCGGAAACTGGGGTTCGACAACCTGGCCAAAAACTGCAATACCATTGTTGGGCCCCGGATGTTTTCCAACCTGGTCCTGAGAAACGGCGCCGCAAATGTCGGCAACCTGTTTGTGACCGTGCCCTCCCAGAAAACAACCGCCATCCGCACCGAAGGCCTGGCCGAGGCATTGCAGCAGACTTCCCGGAAAACCCGTTGCCTTATCAAGCTGCCGGATGCGGGCCTCATGCTTATTGAAACTCTGGACTATGACGAATTCATGGCTTCCGTCGTCCACGGAAACGGGGATGCCTTTCAGCGGTATTCAGCCCAGTTACAACCGGAAAAGGCATCGGAACTCAAGGACTTTTTGAATGCGGAAGACTATGGCGAAGTCATGGGCGATTTTACCCGGCAGGATTTTGAACTGTTTAAAACCATCATGCGGGAATGCTTCCTGCTCTTTCCGGAAGGATCCCGTTCCCATATCGGGCCGGACGGTGAAGTGATCATGAAGCATGTCAACCCGAAATACATGGCGGCCTATATGCGCCCCGGCGATTACATCGCGCCGGTCAATCTCGTGGGAGGCTCGGACCTGGCCCGGGGCTGGCGGCTCCGGCCCGCCCGCCTGGGGATCTCTCTTGACGACCCGTTTGAGGTTACGGCGGAAATGATCCACAATTACCGCGAAGAAGGCCTTGCTGTCATGCGAAAAATTGCGGCCCTGCCGAACATTAAACCCGTCCGATTCGAACAGGAAGCCGACGGAGGCGAGGATACCGCCCGATAATACGCCTCTTTCTGCCTGCCGGTCAGGTACCGTTTTTTCGCGCTTTCACTTTTCTCAGGGTAGCTGCCATACCTTTCCCGATCCAGGGGAGTGCGCCAATCAGCGCAAGGGACGCTATGAGGTTGAAAGACAGGATATCGTCTATGGATTCTATGGACGCAAGCTGCGTTCCGGCATTGACATAAACGAAGATTCCAGGAAGCATACCGATCTGGGTCACGATAAAAAAGAGGCTGGTTTTGATCGGTGTGAGCGCCATGAGGATGTTGACGAAAAAAGAGGGAATTACCTGCACCATGCGCATCGTCAGAAGATATAATCCCCCGTTTTTCGCCACCTCCCGGTTCGCCGTAGCAAGGCTTTTGGCGTATCGCTTCTGGACATAATCCCTGAAGAGAAATCGCGCGGCCAGAAAGGTAATCGTAGCGCCGGCTGCGCTTGAAAAGGAGGCCGCGACGGTGCCGGCAGCAAGGCCGAAAATCGCCCCCCCGGCGATGGACAGGATGACAATGGCGGGCAGCGAAAATGCCGCAATGGCCGTATATGCACCCACATATGCGCCGATCGTCAAGACCGGGTTTTCCGCATAAAGCTCGGACAGGACCGCCTGGTAATCCTTCAGGCGCTCCAGGGAGATGTACCGGTAGAGTTCAAACCAGAAAAATGCCGCCAAAGCCAGCAGAATCAAAAGGGCAGCGGCCAGCTTGTAATATGCCTGCCGTGCGGGTGCCGTCATTGAATAAACTCCGGTAAAAAAAAGAAACAGTGCATTTCCAGTGTCGGGTCTGCGTGTAAAAACTGTTTGATTGACAGCCGCATCAGACCTATTATATCAATTTACAGTTTTACCAACTATGATGGCTTCGTAAAAAGCCCAATATGTGTGTTGCGCTTCATCTTGAGAAATTTGCGGCTTACGCCTTGTAGACATACACGTACGGTCAAGTACGATCAATTCCTCAAGATTCGCGCGCCTTGATCTTGAACTTTTTATGCCATCAAAAAAAAGACTTTTACGAGTTTATTAACTATAAAACAGAACCGTTTTTCTGCAAATCATAAACCAAGGAGAATGAAATGGCGCAAGATCCTGAGGTCATGATCTATACACTGAGCACCTGCGGACACTGCAAAAAGGTAAAAAATTTTCTCAAGGAAAACAACGTGGAATATGATTTTGTCGATGTCGATCTGCTTAGCGCCGATGAACGGCAGACAGTGCTTGAGGATGTCAAAAAGCTCAACCCCAAGTGTTCTTTTCCCACCATCAAAATCGGGGACGAGGTGATCGTGGGGCACCACGAGGACAAGCTCAAGGAGGCGCTGGGAATATGATGAAAGCCGAAGAACTATATGAAAAACTGCGGAAAATCCAGGAACCGAAGGGATACTTTTTCAACAAGGACAAGGAACTGGTATTCGACCTGTTGAACGGGCTGCTCACCAAAAAAGAGCGGGATGGGTACATGGCGTGCCCCTGCCGCCTTTCATCCGGCGACTATGAATCCGACAAGGATATCATCTGCCCGTGCATCTACCGGGAGCCGGACGTCAAGGAATACGGGAGCTGCTATTGCAGCCTGTATGTTTCAAAAGAATGGAACGAAGGCAGCATCCCCCACGTTGTCGTGCCGGAGCGAAGACCGCCGGAACGGAATAAATAAGATGAAGAATCGAAGTCATTCAATGGATCCAATCGAAAAAGAGATCACACCGGAAGCGTATACGACGGACATTGGGGACGCCGCGATCCGTTACCTGGTATGGGGGGACGAGGGGCCGCCCCTGCTCCTGATGCATGCCACTGGATTTTTGCCGTGGCTGTGGCATCCCATTGCCAGGGAACTTGCAAAAGACTATCGCGTGATCGCACCGTATTTCTGCTCTCACCGGCAGGCGGATCCCGAAGCCGGCGGTTTGAGTTGGCGGCAGATTGCCGGGGACGTGGCTGCATTCTGCCGAAGTCTTGGTATTGAAAAACCATTTGCCATCGGCCATTCAATGGGCGGGGCGGTGCTCACCATTGCATGCGGCGCATTCGGCCTTGCGATTTCCCGTATGGTTTTGATCGAACCGATTCTGCTGCCGGAGGAGCTGTACGGCATTTCCATGGAGGTAAAGGACCACCCCCTTGCCGGCAAGTCCATAAAAAGGCGCAATTTCTGGGAAGACGAACCGGCCGTGCAGGAGTACCTGGCGGCGAAATCGTTTTTCAGGACCTGGGACCGGGAAATGCTTGACTTGTATAAGGCTCACGCGATCGTTCCGGCACAGACCGGCGGCTATGAACTGGCCTGCCACCCCCGGCACGAAGCCTCTTTGTTCATGGGATCGATGGCAATGAACCCCTGGCCGCTGATACCCGAAATTGAATGCCCGGTGCTGGTGATCGAGGGGGAAACCTCCGAAAATCGGGCATTCATCGACCTGCAGAAGGCCGCAGCAACGTTTCCCAAGGGGCGCTACATGCTTCTTAATGGGGCCGGCCACCTGATCCCAATGGAAAAACCGGTTGAAGTGCTTTTTATTGCCACGGAATTTTTTGCCGGCCACTGGAAAAACGGGCATAGACCGGAAGCTGCGGTGAAATAGAAACAATGCTTCCCGAACGGGAGGAGGTACCATTGCCACACAATACCAACTGGGTTTACATGACCGCAAAAGACAGGGAAGAAGCGGTGTCAATCGGCGAGAAGCTGATCGGGTCCAAGCTTGCGGCCTGCATCAACATTTTCGGGAATATCGATTCCATTTTCATGTGGGAAGGCAAGGTGGAGCAGGACACAGAAGTCGCCTTTATTGCCAAGACAACCGCAGACAAAGTCCCGGAACTGGTTGAAACGGTAAAATCCCTGCACAGCTATGATGTTCCGTGCATTATCAGTCTGCCGATTTCAAACGGAAATCCCGATTTTATCAGCTGGATCGCCGAAAGCGTCGGCAAGTAGCGATATCAGCGCATTTGGTTTTTCAAGAACGCTTCCTGGAAGGATAGGTTCGCCTCGAACAGAGGGCCGGCGTATACGTCAAAATGCCCGCATTCCAGTACTTCCAGCTGGCAGTTGGGGATTTTTGAAGCCCTTTTCCGAACCGTGCCGATATCAACGAGAGAATCCCTTGCTGCGGCGATGATCAGCACCGGGCATGTCGCTTTTTCCCCCAATAAAAGTCAACTTTCGCGGATTTACGCCCCTGCCGGTTTTTGGCGAATACCCAAAATTTGCCCAAAATAATCTTGATCCAAAGCCACAGAAAAATTATAGTACTTTTTCTTAATCGGTTTGGCGGGATCGTATCCGCGCGGCGCATCCCGGAAGAAAAATGGCGAAGCTGCGCATGTAGACCTACACAACCGGAAAAAGCGGAGAAAACAATGAAAGAAACATCTCCAGGCGTATTGATCATCGGCGGCGGCGTTGCCGGAATGGCCGCCGCCCAGGTGCTGAGTGACTTTGATATACCGGTGCACGTAGTTGAAAAACAGGACCGGCTTGGCGGGCACAGCGTCAAGTGGGCCTGCATGGCGACCGAATCCTGCGTGAATTGCGGCGCCTGCCTGAGCATTGAAATGGTTGACAATGTTATGGGCCGGCAAAACATCACCCCCCATTTCGGTGCCGGCATCTTGTCGGTCAACCGGTCTGGGAACGGTTTTGACGTCACGCTGCAAGATGGAAAAACCCTTTCCGTTCAAAAAATCATTGCCGCGACCGGTTTTTCCCCTTTTGACCCGGAAAAAATCGGCTCCTATCATACCGGTACTTTGGAAAACGTTATTACCACAGCCCGCCTGAATACGCTTTTGCAAAAGGAGGGCGTCGGCGAGTTTCTGGCGGGCAATCCGGCCCCTGACATTGCATTTGTCCAATGCGTGGGGTCAAGGAACCGCAAAATCGGAAACGACTACTGCTCCCAGGTCTGCTGCAAGGTCGCCATGCGCCATGCCAACAAGCTTCTGCATGTCGTCCCGGATGCTCATATTACCATATTCTACATGGATTTGCAGCTCATCGGAAAGGAAACCCGGTCCTTTTACGAGGCTCTTGCCCCAAACGTCGAGCTGGTGCAGGGGGTCCCCGCGGAGATCCTCGAGGGCCCGGAAAACGGAAAGCTCCGGATCGTAACCGAAGACAGAAACGACATGACCCGGATTGCCAGACAATTCGACATGGTTGTTCTTTCCGTAGGAATGGAGCCGTCTGCGGGTATGGAAGATACAGCCGATATCACAGGGCTTTCGCCCAATGCATGGGGGTTTTTCAATACCGGGGAAGCCGCTCTTGCCAAAGACGTTTATGTTGCCGGGTGTGCGAGAACCCCGGGAGATATCCTTTCCTCCATGCAGGACGGCCGAATTGTCGCCGGGAGGGTGCTCGAAGATATGGGCATTGCAGGCGTCCGCCAGGAAACCGGCGGGAAAAAAGATATGCAAGTAGCCGTTTTCGGAGAAGGCGGGCAGGCGGCATCCACCGCCGCCGCCGTTGCAAAACGCGGGTACGATACGTTTCTCTTCGGTGCGGATGTTTCGGGGAATACGGCCGCAAACCTGCATGCCATGGCGGATGCGAAAATCCTTCAGGTTTCCGGGACCGCGGGCAATTTCCGTATTTATTACGAACAAAACGGCAGAAAGGAAACCCTGTCTTGTACCGCCATCATTGCCGCCCATGAGCCGCATGTGACGAGCAAGGATATCGGGGTTTCATCGGAAAATATCATTGATCCAGCCCGGTTTTCCGACATCCTTTCCGACGCTGCGGGAAACGGCCCGGCCGATATCGTCGTCCTGCTGGATTACAGCGGTCCGGAATGCAAGAAATGGGCGCGCACAGCCCTTGAAGATGCAATCAAGGCAAAATCCCTGGGGAAAAATGTTTCCATCATCGCGCGCAAAATGCTCGTTCACAAGGCCGATGGCCAGCGGTTGTTTGACGCGGCGAGAAAAAAGGGCGTTTCTTTTCTGCGATATGAAAAACCGGAGGATATCGTCATTGAAAAAACGGAAAAAGGGTTTGCGCTTGCCATGAAGGAGGCGACCCTCCCTTCTTCTCTGGATGTCCGACTGGATTGCGACTGCCTGGTACTCCCTCCGACAATTGAAGCGCCTGCCGATTTTCAGAGCAAAGCCGCAGTCCTCCGGCAGCAGACCGACGCGGAAGGGTTTTTGCAGTCCCCCAATGTCCGGCACCGGCTGACCAGCAGCACCCGGAAAGGAATTTTTTTCGCAGGCACCGGTCACGACGAGGCTGACGCCGATGACCTTGACGTTGAAATCGACGACATTCTTACGTTTCTCGCCACCCGGCCCTTTGACTTGCCGGAGGTCGATACCGGCGTTGTCATCAACGAGAAAATGTGTGCCAAATGCCTTACCTGCTATCGGATCTGCCCTCACGGGGCCATTGTCCTGACCGAAAAAATGAAGCCCAGGATTGTGCCGGATGCCTGTTTTTCCTGCCACCTGTGCGTCGCCAACTGCCCGGCCCATGCCATCGAATCCGAAGCCTTTGCCAATGATGCCTTCTCGGAAATGGCGGAAAAGGATCAGACCGTCATCTTTGCGTGCGAGCGTTCCGCATACCTTGCGGCCGCAGAAACAGCGCTTCCGGATAACGTCCGCCTGGTAAAAATCCCTTGTACGAGCCGGATCAATATGGATGTTATTTTGAAATGCCTGTTGAAAGGCGCATCGAAAATCATCATCGCCGGCTGCCACGAGGGCAACTGCCGGTCCATGGAAGGGACCCGCGAGGCCGCGCGTGGGGTCCGGCAGACTCTTCGGATTCCGGGAATGGACGACTCCCGGGTGGTGTTTGCCCCTGTGGCGGCCAATGAACCCGAAAAGATCAAGCGGATGGTTTCCAAAGCATAAGCATAAGGAATAGAATAATGAAAAACGCCAGGATCAATCAAGACGCCGCGCTTTGTAAAATGCACAATCATCTGCCCGCCGGCGATAACATAGACGAATGCCTCACCTGCGGGGCGTGCAATTCCAGGTGCACCTGGTTCGACGGCACGGTCGATGACCACAAGGGGCCGATTCCGCGACAGATCGTCCGCATGACCCTGCTCGGTCTGGAGCAACAGCTGGTTGACAGCGGCATGCTCTGGGATTGTTTGCTTTGCAACCGCTGCACCGAGGTTTGCCCCATGGGCATCACCATGGACGTGGTGGTCAGAAAGGCAAGGAGCCTGGATATTGCCGAAGGCCTTGTCGCAGGAGACCTGAAAAAAGGGATTAAAAACCGGCTGGAACTGGGGGATGTCAACGCCTTTTCAAAAGAGGATTTCGTTGAAACCGTCGAGTGGATCAGCGAGGAGTTCGGGGATTACGTGGACGACCCCGAGGCGGAAATCGCTTATGACAGGGAAGGATCGAAGTTTCTCTACCTGCCCAATCCCCGGGAGCTGGGCCTGAACCTGCTCCACCTGACCGCCATGGGAAAGCTGTTTTACGGCATGAAGGAAACCTGGACGCTCTCCTCCGCCCATACCGATGTCACCAATTGGGGATATTTTGTGGGCAGGGATGATATCGCCCGGAAAATGGCGTTGATGGTGGTGGAGCCTGCTGAGAAACTCGGCATCGAGACCCTGGTTCTTTCGGAGTGCGGGCACGGCTACCACGTGCTCCAGGTGCTGTTGGAGGAGCTTATCGGCAGGAAGCCGAATTTTAGGGTGATCAGCATTCCGGAGCTGGTCCTTGAATATGCCCGGAAAGGAGTCTTGAAATTTGATCCGTCCGTGCATCCCTATAAAGTCGGATACCATGATCCGTGTAACCTTGCCAGGAAATCGGGCGTGTACGATGCCCCCCGGGAACTTCTGGCCATGTGCTGCGAAGGTGTGGTGGAGCTTTCCCCCAACCGCGAAGACGCCCTTTGCTGCGGCGGGGGCGGGGGCATGATCCAAGACAGCACCAGCACAAAAGTGCGCATGACCACGGGAAAACCGAAAGCCATGCAAATGAAGGCCATGGGGCTTCCCAACCTCGCCACGGCATGCCTCTCCTGCCACCGGCAGCTGGGGGAACTATCCAAGCATTACGAACTTGGCATCAAAGTCGACACGGTCGCCTCCATGGCTTCCGAGGCGCTGGTGCTGTAGAAGGAGGCGCCTGCCATTGAGCACTACCCATAACGCGGCCGATTTCCTCCCCACCATTGTCACCGCCGCCCTCAAGGCGGGCGATGCGGCGCTTGTGGTCTATAATGAGGATTTCACGGTCGAGGAAAAATCCGATCATTCCCCCCTTACCCTGGCGGACAAACGTTCCCATGAAATCATTGCATCCGACCTGAAACAGACCGGGATTCCGCTTTTGAGCGAAGAGGGGAGGGGCATCAACTATGACGAGCGCTGCCTGTGGCCCCGTCTATGGATCGTGGACCCCCTTGACGGCACCAAAGAGTTTGTCAAGAAAAACGGCGAGTTTACGATTAATATCGCACTTGTTGACAATCATCGGCCGGTTCTGGGCGTCATCTATGTCCCGGTAACCGGGATGCTGTATTTTGCGGCCGACCCGCTGGGCGTTTTTTCGATTCCCCGTTCGGAGGTCCCCGCCGGGTCGGAAAAAAATTTCCAGGCGCTCCTGTCCGGCGCGCAAAAACTCCCCCTTGAAAAATATCTCAAAAGACCGTATACGATCATGGGTAGCCGTTCCCATGCCACGCCGGAGCAGGATGAGTTTGTCGAGAAGATAAAAACCCGTCATCCGGATGCGGTGTTCATTTCCGCGGGGAGTTCGCTCAAGTTCTGCCGGATCGCCGAAGGGCTTGCAGATATTTATCCCCGGGTGGGTCCCACCATGGAATGGGATACGGCCGCCGGACAGATCATTGCGGAGCAGTCCGGAGCCGTGGTTCACGACTATTTTTCCCGGACGCCGCTGACATACAACAAGCCGGACTTGAAAAACCCGTGGTTTATTGTCGAACGGAACCGATAATTTTAATGCGCCTGTAAAAAAATCGTGAACAGACGGCTTTGTAAATGTTCAAGATCAAGGCGCGTACAATTTTTGAAGAATCGATAGTACTTCGCCGTACGTGAGATTCTTCAGAAATTGTGCGCAACGCAGATATTGAACTTTTTACGAAGCCGTCAATTTTATCTGGCTGGATCGGAATATACAATGACCGATACCGATACCCCCTCGGACGCACACGGCGGACCTGTCGTTACTCTCATGGTGGATGAGCAGCGCGCCGCACTCCTCAAAGAAATCACCATGAACCTCCAGGACGTCATTTTAAACGAGCGCAATCTCTGCGACCTGGAACTGCTCGCCACGGGGGTGTTTTCGCCGCTCACGGGGTTCATGGTGCGTTCCGACTACGAATCCGTCCTGGACCGGATGCGGCTCCAGGACAACACGCTCTGGCCGATACCCATTTGCCTTGACGTGCCCGGCCATATTGCCGAGCACCTGGAAGTGGGTCAGTCGGTGGCGCTCCGCGACGGCGAGGGTTTTTTGCTGGCGGTGATGCACGTGTCGGACATCTGGCCGGTCGACCGCGAAAAAGAAGCGGACAGGATCTTTGAAACCCGGGACCTGACGCATCCAGGCGTCCATTACCTGTACAAGAAATCCGGTGATTATTATATCGGCGGGGCCATCGAGGTGGTCAACCTGCCGATTCATTTTGATTTTAAACCCATTCGCCTTACGCCCGCAGAAGTGCGGGCGGGCTACCGGAAGCTGGACTGGCAGCGGATCGTGGGTTTCCAGACCCGGAACCCCATATACCGCCCACAGTTTGAAATGACCATCAAGGCCATGCGCAGCGCAAAAGCCAATCTCCTGCTCATGTCGGTGGTGGGCATGACCAAGAAGGATGACTTTGACCACTTTATACGGGTTCGCTGCAACCGGAAGGTTGCAAGGCATTATCCGCCCGATTCTTCCATGATGACCCTTCTGCCGCTGGCGGTCCGGCTTTCCGGACCGAGAGACGCGGTTTTCGATGCCATTATCGCGAAAAACTACGGCTGCAACCATTTCATTGTCGGCCATGACCATGCCTCCCCCGGGCAGGACAGCAACGGCAACCGCTTTTACCCGGTGACGCGCGCCAAGGCATTTGCCGCCCAATTTTCCGGCGAGATCGGCATCGAGATCATCCCTTTTGAAGAAATGGTGTACCTCCCGTTTGAAGAGGAATACCGGAGCATCGACCAGGTGCCGGACGGCGCCCAGACGGTTTCCCTTTCCGGCTCGGATATCCGGAAACGCATCCGCGAAGGGAAAAACATCCCCGAATGGGCGGTTTTCCCGGAAGTGACCGAAGAACTGCAAAAGGCCTATCCGCCGCCGGGCATGCAGGGGTTTACCATTTTTTTAACCGGGCTTTCCGGGGCCGGAAAATCGACCATCGCCCAGGTGCTCTATTCGAAATTCCTTGAAATCGGCGACCGGCCGGTCACCCTGCTCGACGGTGACATCGTTCGCAGAAACCTCTCCTCGGAGCTGTCTTTTTCCAGGGAGCACCGGGATATCAACGTGCTCCGCATCGGGTTCGTGGCCAGTGAGATCACCAAAAACCGAGGCGTGGCCATCTGCGCGCCCATCGCCCCGTACGAGCATACCCGGCGGGAAATCAGAAGCACCATAGAGGCCTACGGCGGTTTCATCGAGGTCCACGTGGCAACCCCCATCGAAGAATGCGAAAAGCGCGACCGAAAAGGGATGTATGCCAAGGCCCGCGCCGGACTCATCTCCGGCTTCACCGGTGTGGATGACCCCTATGAAGTCCCGGAGAACCCGGAGTTGAGCATCGACACGACCCACATGCGGCCATCGGAGGCCGCCCAGGAGATCATGCTTTTCCTCAGCAACCGGGGGTATATTTAGAACCCGGTTTTTCCCCGGGGTCGGCGTCGGGGTCGGTATCGGTATCGAAAGGAATACCATGGCATTTGGCCATGAACAGCTTGATGTATACCATGCATCGATTGAGTATGTCAGTTGGGCCTACCAAATATCTAAGGGGCTCAAAGGGCATCGTAATGCGAAAGATCAGCTTATTCGTGCTTCCCAGGCCATCGCTTTAAATATCGCGGAAGGAAACGGAAAAGGTACGAGCGGGGATCGAAGGCGATTTTTTGAAATTGCGCGGGGATCTGCCCTTGAATGTGCAGCAATTCAGGATATTCTTGAGGTTTGTGGCGCTCTTCGGCCGGAAGATAATGTTACGGCGAAAAAGCTTCTTGATCGTATCGTGGCAATGCTGACAAAGCTTGGCTCTCGTGGATATGCAGTAAAGGAATCAATCATACGATACGAAAAGAACGGATTCGATCCCGATAGCGACCCCGAGGCCGACCCCGAGATGAAACCATAACGGCAGCATCTTATCATCACCAATCACCCGAAAGCAGGCAATATGAAAAATCCAACAATCGCCGTCATCGGGCTCGGGTACGTCGGACTCCCCCTGGCGGTTGCCTTCGGCCGCCACTTCACCACCATCGGCTACGACATAAAGCCGGATTTGATCGACCGCCTCCGGCGCTTTGAAGATCCCACGGGGGAGCTGAGCGGAAAAGAGCTCAAATCCGCTGTCAAGCTGACGCTCACCGGCAAGCCCGATGCGATTGCCGCGGCCGATTTCATCATCGTGGCGACCCCGACCCCCATTGACATCGCCCGCCAGCCCGATCTGGGGCCGCTCACATCGGCCACGAAAACCGCCGGGCGCCATATGAAAAAAGGGGCCGTCGTGGTGTTCGAATCAACGGTGTACCCGGGCGTGACGGAGGAAATCTGCGTCCCCCTGCTGGAAGAAAATTCCGGATATACCTGGAAGCGGGATTTTTTCGTTGGATACTCGCCGGAGCGGATCAACCCCGGCGACAAGGCGCACACCCTCCAGACGATCATCAAAGTGGTTGCCGGCGATACGCCGGAGACCCTTGAAATGGTGGCGCAGCTCTATGATAGGATCGTGGATGCCGGGGTCTTCCGGACGGCCACCATCAAGGAGGCCGAAGCGGCCAAGGTCATCGAAAATACGCAGCGAGACCTCAATATCGCCCTTATGAACGAGCTTGCGCTCATATTCGACAAAATCGGCATCGATACCCAGAACGTGCTTGCCGCAGCCGGTTCCAAATGGAACTTTCTGCCGTTTCGACCCGGTCTGGTGGGGGGGCACTGCATCGGCGTCGACCCCTATTACCTGACTCACAAGGCGGAAACCCTGGGGTACCTCCCCCAGGTGATCCTTGCGGGGCGCCGTATCAACGATAACATGGGCAAATTTGTTGCTGAAAAAGCCGTAAAGCTCATGTGCGGCGCGCACATCAATATCCGGGATGCCAGGGTGGCCATTTTCGGGCTCACGTTCAAAGAGAACTGCGCAGATACAAGAAATACCCGCGTTGTTGATATTAATACAAATTCCAACCATGTCAGAACATACTTTAGAAATAACAACTGTCAAATCAGAAGCAATCTCTCCCGCAAACAACACTGCAATAAACACCTCAATATACACTTTCAGCTACAACATAACTTCAGCAAACAACATCTCAGTCTGCGACTTCATAATCAACAACTCAGTCTACAAAAACGACACAACAATTACAGCCAACCAAACCAACTACTTCCACCACAACAATCTAACAAATGGAACAAACTACGAATGGCAAATCAATTGTACAGACATAAACGGAAACAAAGCATCAACAGAACTCTACTATTTCAATGTATCAATAGACCCAAACAATCTGGACGGCGACTCCTATCC
>JAWOAV010000161.1:0-12359 GCA_046498365.1 Desulfosalsimonadaceae bacterium | reverse complement strand
ACGACGAATCGATCCATTGCACCTTGTGCCGGGCGCAGGAAATGGGCATATACGTTCAAAACGGCACCCTGGATGCCGGGCTCACCGGCAAGGACTGGATTGCCGAATACAACTCGGACGTTCACGTTGTTTCCGAGCTGATTTATTCAAAAGTCAGCGCACGGCCTGCCAGGTGGGTCATCGCCGTTGCGAAGGATTCGCCGTACAACACACTGGAGGACCTGGCCGGGAAAAAAGTGGCCACAGAGCTGGTCAATTACACAAAACGCTATTTCGCCGAACGGAGAATCGACGTCAGCATAGAGTATTCCTGGGGGGCGACCGAAGCAAAGGTGGTCTCCGGGCTGGCCGACGCCATCGTGGAAATCACGGAAACCGAAAGCACCATCCGGGCCCACGGCCTTCGCATCATTCATGAGATGATGCAGACCAATACGCAGTTGATCGCAAACCACGACGCATGGGCCAACCCGTCAAAAAGAAAGAAAATCGAGCAGATCGCCCTGCTGCTGAAAGGGGCTCTGGTCGCCGAAAAACTCGTCGGCCTCAAGATGAACGTACCGGAAGAAAAGCTGGAAAAAATCGTTTCCCTGGTCCCCTCCCTGAATGCGCCAACCGTGGCGAAGCTCTACCAGACGAAATGGTATTCCCTTGAATCCGTTATCAGCTCGGACACGGTCAGGGACCTGATACCGGTACTCCTGGAAAACGGGGCGGAAGGCATTATTGAATACCCGCTGAACAAGGTAGTATAAGCTCGCACCTGCGACCCCAAAAAAATTGAACCACAACCGCACCGGGGACTGAGCGGGCAAAAAGTCCGTCACCGTGATGGGGAAATTCTAACGTGATCATTACATCGGCAATATTTCTCACAAGTGCGGTTAAACCGACCCAATACCCGGAAACGGACATGCCGGAGATCGCTTTTGCCGGCCGGTCCAATGTAGGGAAATCATCGCTGATCAACACCCTGATCAACCGGAAAAACCTGGTCAAAACAAGTGCCACACCGGGCAAAACGAGACTGATCAATTTTTTTTCAATCAATGACCGGTTTATTTTTGTCGACCTGCCGGGATACGGCTACGCCAAGGTATCCAAACAGGAGCGTGCCCTGTGGGGGCCCATGGTGGAAGCCTACCTGACCGGACGCCAAAACCTGAAAGGTGTTATTATTCTTCAGGACATCCGCCGCTCCCCTGAAGCAGAAGAGAAGGACCTGGCTGATTTTCTCCATCATATCGGCGTGCCGTTTTTCTATATTTTCACAAAAGCGGACAAGCTTTCAAAAAACAAGCAGATCTCCCGGGTAAAACAGGTCCGGAAAACGTTTTCCCTCAAAGAGGACGAATTTGTCATTTTCTCCGCAAAAACCGGCCAGGGGAAAGAGCGCACCTGGCTGCAGATTATCCGGCTTTCCGGCATTGCCGGGGACGAAACCCAAAAAGAGATGATGGTCGATGAAAAACAGGAAACCCCATGAGCAGCAGTCACAATGAAAACCCCACTTCCGGTTTCAGGTCCGGATTTGCCGCCATCGCAGGGGCGCCGAACGTCGGCAAATCGACATTGCTCAACCGCATGATCGGGCAGAAAATCTCCATTACGTCCCAAAAGCCGCAAACGACCAGAAACCGGATCGTCGGGGTCATGCACGGAGAAAACAGCCAGATCGTTTTTCTCGACACGCCGGGCGTTCACAAATCCGACAAGATGTTCAACCGCAAAATCGTCCAGGTCGCACTTTCCGCCATGGACGAAGTGGACCTGGTACTGGTGGTCATTGATGCGTCCAACCCGGAAAGCCGGTCCGAATCGATGATTATCGAAAAGCTGAAAAAACGGGCGAAAATTCCCGCCGTGCTTGCCGTCAACAAAATTGACCGGATTGAAAAGCCGAACCTGCTGCGGATCATCGATAAATGGTCGGGCCTCTACCCGTCTTTTGCCGAAATTGTTCCGATTTCCGCCCTGGAGGGGACCCAGGTGGACCGGCTTGTCGAAGCCATGACAAAACTGCTCCCCGAGGGCCCCCCGTTTTTCCCGGAAGACGCCTTGACCGACATGCCGGAGCGATTTATTGTATGCGAGATGATCCGGGAAAAAGTTTTTGAAAATACCGGCCGGGAAGTCCCCTACGGTACGGCCGTCACCATAGAGGATTTTTCGGAAGACGGTGACATCATACGCATCCATGCAGCGATCCACGTGGAGCGGAATTCCCAGAAAGGCATCATTATCGGAAAAAACGGCGCAATGCTGAAAACCATCGGCACGCAGGCGCGCATGGATATTGAAAACCTGTTGGGCGCAAAAGTGTTTCTCAAACTGTTCGTGCGTGTCGAAAAAAACTGGAGCCGTGATACCCGGGCCATACGAAAACTCGGTTACTGATGATTCTTTCCTATCACCCCTGTTATACGGGAGACCAAAACCGGATTTGCGCGGGCCGAACTCCCGATGACACGGATGCGGCCGCTATCAGAAAGGCCGGCGCCGTCATCCTGCCGCAGGGATGTACATCCGCCCTTTTTGAAATGGCTGCGGAAAACTGCGTTCATGTTTTTCCCGACTACACCCGGCGGTTCCGATATCCCGGGAAAATCGGCCAGGTGCAACTGTTCCGGAAGTACGGTGCGCCCCATCCCGTAACCATGGCCTTTGTGTCAATGGATGATTTTTACCGCTGCTGCGGCCGGGAAAACATTGATTCCCTTTTCGGGTTTCCCTTTGTGTTCAAATTTTCATGGTCCGGAGAAGGTCACAATGTATGGCTTGTGACGCATGCGGAGGAATTCAACCACCTGCTCGGAAAAGCCGCGGTCTTTGAACAAAGCGGGCAAAAAGGATTTTTGCTCCAGCGGTTCATCAAAACCGGGGGGCGGTCCTTGCGCGTCGTGGTCGTCGGTGAGACGTGCCGGTCCTACTGGCGGGTGCAGCCGGATCCGTCCCGTTTCGGCGCGCAATTCTCCAATGGCGCACAGATCGACCATCATGCGGACAAAAACCTGCAGGAAAGGGCAAAAAGGGCGGTCATGAACTTCTGCACATCGACCGGCATCAACCTGGCCGGTTTCGATATATTGTTTCAAAGCGGGGATGCCGATCCGGCGGTCCTGTTCCTGGAGATAAATTATTACTTCGGCAGACGTGGACTGGGCGGCTCGGAGGCCTTCTACAAACTGCTTTGCGGGGAAATTGATAAATGGCTTTCCCGGCGGGAAATGCAACAATGATCTACGTACCCGAAGAAGACGAACTGCGAAAGGAAAAACAAAAGGCCCGCGAGATACGGGCGTCGCAATGGTGGAAGCGCCGCTGTGCCAAGGGGGTTTGCCATTACTGCGGACGGCAGTTTCCACCGCGCATGCTGACCATGGATCACGTGGTCCCCCTGTCCAGGGGCGGGAAAAGTGTAAAAGGCAACGTGGTGGCGTGCTGCAAGGAATGCAATACCGCCAAGAAGACCATGCTGCCAATGGAATGGGAGGCCTACATCAAGGAGTTTGGGGCTGACTCCTGAATCAAAACCCCCCAAGCGGCCGTAAAAAGGTGTAGCGTGCGGAATCCATTACCATCTTTTCAAACGCCACCTCCGTGTTGCCGCCAAGGGCTGAAAAAGGGAGGGATGCGGTAAAAAACACGGCACCGGTCACCAGGGCTGCGAAACCGACCGGGCGGGCTACGGCAAAATCCACCACCATGGCGGCAGGGTCTGCGTCGCTTGTTTCCATCAGCGCCCTCCTGGTGTCGTCATCACTGCCAAAGGCAAAGGACCCGCTGGAAACCACAAGCATCGCTGCAATCGATATGACGATGAAAACGTTTTTCACTGTTGAAGATCCCATCCTTTTTCCTCCTTTTGTCTCCTGCCGGGGGGTGCGCATTTGTTAAAAAACAGGGAAACAACCCTGTTGTACAAGCTTGACATGAAAGACAAATGCCATGTAAACTGTTTTCGTTCTTTCTGCAGTTACTATAGTAGTATGATAATCGCATATCGTCAATTTTTTTTATAACCGCCAGTGCTTTTGTTCAACGGAATTCGGATGGAATCTCCCTGTGACTGCATGCGGTGCAGCAAAAACAACAACATTGGTTTTATCGCCACCAGGATTGCCGGAACCGACGGCGTGACCCTGGAAACCCTGAAATGGGCCCGGGTTTTTGAAAACGACGGCTACAACTGTTTTTATTTCGCCGGAGAGCTGGAAACGCCGGCGGAACAAAGCTACCTGTCGAAAAAATCCCATTTCACCCACCATGAAATCGTGGACATTTACCGGAAAAGTTTCGATGCACGCCACAGGAGCCGGTCAACCACCCTGAAAATCATGACGCTGAAAGAGGAAATAAAAGACGAGCTCTACGATTTTATCAACCGTTTTCGCATCAATCTTCTGGTTGCCGAAAATGCCGTGACCATTCCGCTCAACATCCCTCTGGGGCTCGCCATCACGGAGGTGGTTTCCGAGACAGGCATTATCATGATCGCTCACCACCACGACTTTTACTGGGAGCGATCCCGCTTCATGACCAACGCAATATGGGAATACCTGGGCATGGCATTTCCGCCGCACCTGCCCCGCATCCACCACGTGGTCATAAGTTCGGCCGGCGACAGCCAGCTGGGTTTCCGCAAGGGAACCTCTTCCACGACCATTCCCAACGTCATGGATTTTGAAAACCCACCGAGCCCGCCTGACGATTACACTTCCGATGTCAGGGAAACATTCGGCATTGCCGAGGATGAATACTTTATCCTGCAGCCCACGCGGGTCATCAAGCGCAAGGGAATCGAGCATGCCATCGAGCTTGTCAGCCGTCTCGGGCTCAAGGCCAAGCTGATCATCTCCCATGCTTCCGGGGACGAGGGGCACTCCTACGAAAGGCGCATCCAGGAATATTCGGCCATGCTCAACGTGGAGACGGTTTTCGTTTCCAAGCTGATCAACGAAAAACGCGGGCGCACAAAAAACGGCAGGAAAATCTATACCCTCAATGACATCTATCCCCATGCCGACCTGATCACCTATCCATCCTCCTTCGAGGGCTTCGGCAATGCCTTTCTGGAGGCCCTGTATTTCAAAAAACCGATCGTGGTCAACTCCTACTCCATTTATTCCACGGACATCAAGCCCAAGGGCTTCGACGTCATCGAAATCGACGGATACGTGGATAAAAGCGCCATTGCCAAAACCCGGAAAGTGCTCAGGGACCCGGTGTACCGTCAGCACATGACCGAGCACAATTTTGAGACGGCCAAACGCTTTTACTCTTACACGGTTTTAACGCAGAAACTCCGGGGAGTCATGACCGAAATCTCCCCATGCGCGATTTACCAGAATGGAAACGAATATAAATGCTCCGGGAAATCTTCATAAAAAATTTCGCCATCATCGATGAACTGCGAATCGATTTCTCAGAAGGGCTGACCATTCTCAGCGGCGAAACCGGTGCGGGCAAATCCATCATCATCTCCGCGCTCAATATTCTGCTGGGCGGACGGGCCGATTCCGGCATGATCCGAACCGGTGCAGACACCGCTGAACTCGAAGCTCTTTTCGATATCGACCGCAAAAGTGCGGCAGGCGGGATCCTTCAGGAACAGGGGTACGAGGAGACGGATCAACTGGTTATACGCCGGATATTGTCCGCGGGCAACCGACACCGCGTATACATCAACGGACGGATGGCCACCATGACGATCCTTTCGGCGATCACGCAAAACATCGCCGGCATTTCCGGACAGCATGAACACCTGCGGCTGCTCAGGGAGTCCGAACAGCTGCAAATCCTGGATCAATTCGGCAATTTGACGGGGCTGCGCGACGCCGTTGGAGACGCCTACGCACAAATCCTTCCTGAAATAAAAAATATAGAGGAACTCCGCCATGCCCGGGAGAGCCAGGTTGAGCAAATCGCGCTTCTGGAATTGGAAAAAAAGGAAATTGAGGAAGCCGCCCTCCAGCCCGGCGAAGACGAATCTCTCCATCAGGAGCTGCGGCGGCTGAAAAATGCAACGGCGCTTTACCAGGGGATCGGCAACGGCGTGGAAGCCCTCTACAACAGCGAAGGCGCCATTTCAGACCAGCTCTTTGCCGTAAAAAAGGATATTGAAAAAGCGGCCGAAATAGACCCGTTCCTTGCAGAAGCGGCGAAATCTCTGGACGAGGCCCTGTTTCGGGTTCAGGATATTGCCCACCAACTGAGATCCTATCTCGATACCATCACGTTTGATCCGGCCCGCACGGATACGGTCGAGGCCAGGATGCACATTGTAAACCGGTTGAAAAGGAAATACGGGCCCACACTCGATGACGTATTCAACCGGCTGGACCGGGTCAGCCGGGAGCTCGCCGAAACCATGAACATCGACGAACGCATCAAAAACGCTGAGGCAACCCTTGCGGCGCGCCATAAAGAACTTGTACAGGCGGCGCGCCGGCTGACGGAAAAACGGCGTCGGTCGGCCGATGTACTTGCCCGGAAAATGGAGGCGGAGCTGACGTCTGTAAACATGCCGGACACCCGATTCGAGGTGATCTTCCGCCCTGTTGAAATCCGAAGCGACACGCCGGCGGCCCTTTGCGACAACGGCCATGGCATAAACGAAAGGGGGGCGGAGCAGCCTGTCTTCATGATTTCACCGAATGTCGGCGAAGATCTCAAACCGCTTTCAAAAATCGCTTCCGGGGGGGAGCTTTCCCGGGTTATCCTGGCCTTGAAGGCCATTCTCGTAGACACCGAACCGGTGGAAACGGTTATCTTCGATGAAGTCGATGCGGGAATCGGCGGGAAAACAGCGGCGGTGGTCGGAAAAAAGCTTGCGGGCCTCGCAGTGTCAAGCCAGGTCATATGCATCACGCATCTTGCCCAGATTGCCAAATTCGGCAATCGCCACTTCCGGATTGAAAAATATGTCGAAGACGGCCGTACCAGCGCGCGGATCACGCCACTCGACGAATCTTCAAGGATAGAGGAAATGGCCCGAATGATCGGCGGCCAGACGGTCACGGAAACAAGCCGGGCGCATGCGGCGGAGCTCCTCGCGGGAACCGGCCGGAAAAACTAAAAAGAAAGCCCCGTTTCCACAAAAGGCCCGGAGAAGCTGAAATCCATCATGAGCCCGCCCTTTTCGATATCATAAACATCGTAGCGATACCCACCGGAAACAAATACCGGCCCGAAAGCGGTTGCCTTTACCCTGCCGAGAAGGCTGTAGGAGCTGTCGCTTTTGTAGGTCAGCCCCCTGGCCTCCGCTTCCACCGAAAACCGTTCCACCGGTTGAAACTGGGCCCCCAGGTACACCTGGGGAATTATGATGCTCATGGATTCGGCTTCCGGCAGGACCCCCTGGGAAACCGAAGTTTCCGCGTCAATAAACCGGAAATTCAAACCGGCATCCACATTAAAGCGGTCCAGGGTTGCGGTCTGCAGGAAGGGGACGGCATAAAACAAGCCGAAATCGTATTGGCTGAGATTCAATTCCGCTTCGGAGCTCTCCGTAAAGTCCTTACCGCCGAATTGAAACGCACGCGAAGTTCTTTCGTTGAATTTCAGAGGATTGGCCATCACGTAGGCATTGGGAATCAGCAGGGGCATATCGACCTTGAGACGGCCGAACAATTCCGTTTCCCTGCTGAAGGAAAAATCATCTTCCAGATCCAGAAAATCATTGTCGCTGCCGGTTTTGAGGCTGCCGTCAGGCGAAGGCCACCAGACGCCAACTGCGCCTTCCACGCCAATCATGGGCAGCCCAATGGCGGTTGCAGGCACTGCAAGTGCGATCAGCAGGCAAATGAGTAATCGTGTTGTTTTGCGCATTCGCCCCTCCCGAGCGGCCTACCGTTCGGCTTCAATTGTTGCCAGCCATGGGAAAAAAAGTCCGGCAGAATTTCTTATATGAAAAAGATAACCAAAATTTCGGATGCATCAACTACCAACCGTATCTTTTTCCTATTTACAATATTTCTTGACGGGAATAAACAAAAAAGTTTATGCATAAGTCTTTACTATAACCCCTCTCAACATTCGGATTTCGGTTCAGGATCGTGGCGGCGTCTTGTTTCAAACCGCAGCCATACGCGCGCATTTCGCGGATTTGAAATAAAACGCCAACAAAGATATTGGACAGAAAGACAATGTTGAGGCAGGTTCTAGTATACCGCCTGATTGTTTACTGCAATGCAAGGAAAGAAAATCATGAGCAACGTTGCGACCCTGACCGTAAACGGTCAAACCATTGAACTGCCGGTCATCGAGAGCGTTGAAGGTGACAGGGGCATCGACATCCGCCAGCTGCGCCAGAAAACCGGTTTTATCACCTATGATCCAGGATACGGCAATACAGGAAGCTGTAAAAGCGCCATTGCCTATATGGACGGGGAAAAGGGGATTCTCCGGTACCGGGGAATCCCCATTGAAGAACTGGCCACGCATTCATCCTTTGTCGAGACCGCATACCTCGTCATCAACGGCGAACTGCCGACACGGGAACAGCTGAACCGGACCAGCGTACAGTTGAACGACCATTCCCTGGTACACGAGGACATGCAGATATTCTACCAGAATTTTCCCCGGGCATCCCATCCCATGGGGATTCTTTCGGCGATGGTCAATGCCCTGCGCAGTTTCTACCCGGAACTTATCACCTCGGACAAGGACTTTGAAGAAGTCTATGTCCGGCTGATATCCAAGATCCGTACCATGGCTTCCGTTTCCTATAAGATTTCGCGGGGGCACAAGGTCGAATACCCGAGACCGGACTACACCTACTGCGCCAACTTCCTGAACATGATGTTCAATACGCCGGTAAAGCCCTATATCCTGCGCAAGGAGCTCGTAAGGGCGCTGAATGTCTTCTGGATTCTTCACGCAGATCACGAACAGAACTGTTCCACTGCCGTGGTGCGGAGCGTGGGGAGCGCCCAGACAAATATCTACGCATCGATTTCCGCCGGCATCTCCGCCCTTTGGGGGGCTCTCCACGGGGGGGCAAACCAGGCCGTGATCCAGATGTTGATCGACATCCATGAAAAAGGGGTCAAGGTAAAAGAGGTCATAAAACGGGCAAAGGACAAAAACGACCCGTTCCGGCTGATGGGATTCGGCCACCGGGTATACAAAACCTATGACCCCCGGGCCAAAATCATGAAAAAAAACTGCCACGATGTTCTCGATCGCCTCAACTACGAGGATCCGCTGCTTGACATTGCGATGGAACTGGAGCAGATCGCCATCAGCGACCCCTACTTCATTGACCACAACCTTTACCCGAACGTTGATTTTTACAGCGGCATCATGCTTCGGGCGATGGGGATTCCCACTAACATGTTCACAGTCATGTTCGCCATCGGACGGCTTCCGGGATGGATCGCCCAGTGGCGCGAAAACATGCAGGATGCGGAACAGCGGCTTACCCGGCCCCGGCAGGTATATACCGGGTATACCGAGCGACCGTATATCCCCATTGATGAACGATAGAATGGATGAACGGCAAATCGAAAATCGGGGAGGACGGATTTCGGTTCAGGATCGTGGCGGCGTCTTGTTTCAAACCGCAGGCATACTTGCGTATTTTGAGGATTTGAAACAAGACGCCAACAAATAGATGGGACCGGAAGACAATGTTGAACGCGGACAAATAATTCTTATTCCTATTTCAAGCGCAACAAACAATCTTTTCCTTTAAACGCGCGTATTCCACCAGCGCCCACGCGGCCCGCGCAGCCCGGTTGGGGCTCGGAAAAACCGGCACCCCGGCATCGTAGAGCCCCCGGATAAACCGGTTTTCCCCCGTGGCGTAGGAAAACCCGATAAACGGTTTTTCGCAGCCTTTTATGAACCGGGCCATTTCCCGGCTTCGTCCGTCCATATATTTCTCGACCTCTTCTTCCACCTGCCCCCCTTTTACGCCCATGGCTTCCACAGCCCGCCGCACTGAACTGGGCGGTTGCAGCATATACATAAGGACGGCGTCCGTATTGTCGTCCGCAGCAAGCAGCCGGGGGATGACATCCGTATAGTCCCTGGGGTCCCGTGTAAAGGTCAGATCCACCGGGTTGTTCATGCTTGCGGTATGGGGCAGGATCTCTGCAAGCTTGTTTCGGGTCTCGTCCGCAAGGGTGGGCAGAACCAGCCCTGCACGGTCGCAGGCATCCGCGGCAACGGCACCGGGACCGCCGGAATGGGTCTGGACGAGCACCCGGTTGCCGGCCGGTATGGGGCAAGTCCCCAGGCACCAGCAAAAATCGTAGAGCTCCTCGATGGAATAGGCCCGGATGATTCCGCCCTGCCGAAACACCCCGTCATAGACCCGGTCCGGTCCGGCCAGCGAGCCCGTATGGGAAAAACCGGCCCGACGCCCCGCCTCGGTACCCCCTGCATAATATGCTACCACAGGCTTGTCCGGCGCAATACGGCGAGCTGCTTCAATAAAGCGGTCTCCGCGCCGGATGGATTCAATATAGAGACCGATGACCCTGGTATTGGGGCATTGGGCAAGGTATTCCATGCAATCCACGATATCCGTGTCCGCCTCGTTCCCGACGGAAAAACCCGTTGAAAAACCAAGGCCGAACAGGTCCAGGTAGTCGAACATCTGGGTAATGAAACTACCGCTCTGGGATGCCATGCCGATAAAACCCGGCTTCTGCCCGTACGTGAGAAATGTGGCGTTGAAATGATGATGGGGGTTGACCGCACCGATGCAGTTTGGCCCCAGAAAGCGGATGCCGTGGGATTTGGCGGTTTCCTTCAACTGTTTCTGCATGTCGATGCCGTTTTCTCCCGACTCTCCGAATCCGCCGGAAACCACGATGGCATGGCGGATCCCTTTTTTCCCGCAGGCATCCATCGCCTCGACCACAATCCGCGTGGGCAGGACGATTACGGCCAGATCCGGGACTTCTGGCAGTTCTTCCACCGAAGAATACGCCGTAAGCCCTAAAACCGATTTTTCCCTGGGATGAACCGGGTAGATCGGCCCCTTGAAATTCAATGCCTGGATAGAGGAGAGCACGCTGGTTCCCATGGACATGAAGTTGTTGGACGCACCCAGAATAGCGATGCTATCCGGATTGGCGATCTTATAAAGGGGATGTTCTTTCATTATTCACCCCCTTTCAGGATCACGAGCGCATCCACGGCGACGATCCTTCCGTCGGGCCGGATGATCACGGGGTTCACATCGATTTCGGATATCTCCGGGTGATCAAGCCCGATTTTGCCTATCGCCGCAAGGCACTTGCAAACAGCCGCCATATCCGCTTCCGCCTCCCCCCGAAAGGGACCGAAAATTTCTTTGGCGCCCAAATCCGCGGCCATGTCCATGGCTTCGGCCTCGTTTACGGGGGCCACGCGAAACGCCGTATCGTTGATGATCTCGGTCATGATGCCGCCGATCCCGATCATGACGCATGGGCCGAATCCCGGCTCCCGATGCAGCCCCATGACCAGTTCCCGGCGTCCCTGAGCCATTTCGCTGACAAGGACCCCTTCCAGGCGGTCGCCCAGCTTCTTTTCCATTGCCTCATACGCCGTTCTGGCGCCTGTTGCGTCCTTGATCTGCAAAAACACCGCACCCGCCTCGGTCTTGTGCATCAAGTCCCTGCCGTACCCCTTTATGGCCACGGGAAAACCGATCGTTTCCGCCGCCTTTGCCGCTTCTGCGGGAGAGCCGGCAAGAATTTCCCGTGTCGCGGGGAACCCGTAGCCGGAAAGCAGCTGCTTGGCCTCGTATTCCCCCAGCATTCGCCTGCCGGCTGCCAGGGCGTTTTCAATTACCGTCATGACTTGTAACCGCCTTTCCTTTTTCGTAATTATTCGCAACGATAAGATATCGTTAATAAAATATTCGCAAAAATCGTATGTGCAGCTATTATGATGGAACCGTAAAAAGTCGATTTTTAGATGGTTTTGTAAAATGTTCAAGATCTGCGTTGCTGGTCGCGGCGATTCTTCCCCGGCGGTCTGGTGGAGACCTTGATCGGTCCGGACGGCCGTTCGATAGATAAAATAACCGTTCCCGGCATACCTGAGGAACAAAGGGTTCCCAGCCCCATTGCCGTTCCCAGCCGCAACACGGTGCTGCTGAGCGGCGTGCCGGCCTTCAACTGGTGCTACGGATGTTCCGCGACCTCGGCGGCCATGATGGCGGGCTACTATGACCGGCATGAATACGGGCATATCTACACCGGACCGGCGAATGGCGGCGTCATGCCCCTCAACAACAGCATCTGGGGCTATGGCGAATGCACATTGAGCGCGACCCATCAAGGTTATGACGGCCTGGCGACGGCGGGGCACGTTGAGGATACTTTCAAGGCTTTAAAAAAAGCACTGGAATCCTATCC
>JAWOAV010000138.1:0-8684 GCA_046498365.1 Desulfosalsimonadaceae bacterium | reverse complement strand
GAAAACATGGTGAAATACGCCGTTATCGTATCCCACGAGCGCGTCCACGGCCGATGCGGCATGGGGGCGGTCATGGGCTCGAAAAACCTCAAGGCCATCGTGGCAAACGGAAAAAAGAAAATCGAACTCTTTGATACGCCCGGTTTTCGGAACGGGGTGAAAAAATGGGTCGATATGCTCAAAAAACACCCGGCCACCGGAGATCTTGCCCCCCGCTATGGCACTGCCCAATTCGTCAATACCCTGAACCGGAAAAACGCCCTTCCCACACGAAACTATGCAAGGGGCAACTTTGCGGGCGCATACAACCTGAGCGGGGAGCGAATGGCGGCCGATTTTCTCAAGTCGAACACCGGGTGCCCTACATGCCCCATCCGCTGCGGCCGGGTCGTTGAATTCGAGGGTAAGCGAATTAAAGGGCCGGAGTTCGAAACATTATGCCTTATGGGATCCAACCTCGAAATTGACGATATGGAAGCGATCATCGCCTGGAATTATGAGATGGACCTATTGGGCATGGATACCATATCCACGGGAAACGCGCTCGGCTTTGCCATGGAGCTCAATGAAAAGGGGCTCTGGGACAACGGCCTTTATTTCGGTAAAAAGGAAAACATTTCCGCCGCTATCCACGATATCGCCCACAAGCAGGGCATAGGGGAAGACCTTGCGGAAGGTGTGCGGTATCTTTCCGAAAAATACGGCGGAAAAGACTTCGCCGCCCACGTGAAAGGGCTTGAGATCGCCGGCTACTCTCCCCGGGCGGCCATCGGTCATGCGCTGGGGTACGCCACGGCCAACCGCGGCGCATGCCACCTCGACGGCGGCTACGTGGTGTATTTTGAAATCAACGGGCCCATGACGCTCGACCCCGGACATTACCGGTCGAAACCCGCATGGGCGGTACTGGATCAGAACCTGCTGGCAGCGATCAGCGCAGCCGGAAGCTGCCTGTTCACTTCATGGACATTCGTTCCGCCGGCAGCATTTTCCCTGCCGAAAAATCCCTCTGCGTCCCGGGCCGTCACCAAGATCCTGACCCATACGTGGGGCGCCGTGGTTCTGTTGCAGCGGCTCCCCTCGAAACTGTTCAAGCTCCACCTTCCCATGCTCCCCCATTCAAAGTTCCTCCATCTTGCTACCGGCATGAAAATGGATTTCGGCCGCTTTCTCAAGGCAGGGGAAAGGGGGTACACCCTTGAACGGCTGTTCAACCTCCGGGAAGGCATCGGCAAAAAACAGGACACCCTGGCAAGACGGTTTACCCATGAGCCGCTCAACCCCAAAGACCCGAAATCGGTAGTCCCCCTGGACAAAATGCTCCCCGAATATTACCGGATCCGCCGGTGGGATGAAAACGGGATTCCGACACCGGCTGCCCTGCGGCGGATGGACCTTGATTTTGTGAACCTGAGGGACGTCCGAGGTACATGAGATAAGGGAGCGTGTTGCCCCCGAGGCCCAAAACCATAAAACAGGTTTTTTAGCAGAAATGAACGAGAACCCTCCGTTGTCGGGCGTCAAGCCCTTGATTGCGGCCATTCAGTTTTTAACCATCATTCCGGTTCCGGTAAACACGACGCCTTCCGATATGGCCCGATCCCTGCCATGGTTTCCGGTGGCGGGGCTGGTATGCGGCATTGCCGCTGCCGTATTTTTTCTTCTTGCCCATGCCCTTGGGCTCCCAGCGATGATCACCGGTTTGATCGGGATCCTGGCGCTTTCCGGTTTCAACGGTTTTTTCCATCTGGACGGCGTTGCCGATACCGCAGACGGCTTCTTCAGTGCACGGCCCAAAGAAAAGATACTTGAAATCATGCATGACAGCCGGATCGGCACAATGGGTGCGGTGGGTCTTTTTTCTGTTCTCGGGCTGAAATGGTCCGCCCTAGCCGCCATGGTTCCGTCGGACGGCTGGCGGGCCCTGGTTATCGCGGCCGTCCTGGCGCGCACCGCGATGGTTCTGATTATGGGGATTCTTCCCTATGCCAGGAAGGAAGGCGGGCTCATTTCTGTTTTTCTCAAAGATCGCATGCCGTCGCACATGTTCATCGCGTCTGTATCCGGCCTGCTCGCGGCTGCCGTACTGGGGGGAATCGCCGGCATTGCCGCATTGCTTTTCGCTGCTGCGATGGTTTTTGCGTTCAACTTTTTCTGCATGAAAAAAATCGGCGGCATCACCGGCGATACCCTGGGCGCACAGACCGAGATTACAGAAACAGCTGTGTTGTTCGCCATGTGCGCGGCCCTGTAAGGAGAAGCATGAAAAATTGTAAATCCATCTGGCAAAACGCGGGCATGAACTGCCGCATCGGCACCACATCCTATATCATCCCAGCGGACATCCTGCCCAACCTGAATTTTTTAAAGGAAATCGTGGAGGACGTCGAGCTGGTGCTGTTTGAATCAGACGAGTTTTCCAATCTCCCGACAAAGGCCGACGTGCGCGAAATGGGGCGAATCGCCGACGGGGCCGGCCTTACCTTCACCGTTCACCTGCCCCTGGACGCCTATCCGGGCGCTGAAAATGAAAACGTGAGAAAACAATCCGCAGACAAATGGCACCGCGTGATGGACCTCATGGAGGTGCTCAAACCGTTCGGATGGGTCGTCCACCTCAATGACCCGCCCGGCCAGGTGCCGTATGAATTTGGATCGACAGCCTTTCCCGGAGAAGCAGGGGGGGCACCCGGAAATTTGGCCAGCAAAAATCCACCATGGGACAACTGGCTGCACCAATGCGGGAAAACTCTCGATGAACTGATCTCCCGGACGAAGCCGGAAACCCTGTGCATTGAAACCCTTTCGTATGACTTTGGCCGCGTATTTCCGCTTGTGGTTGAAAAAGACTGCGCCGTCTGTATGGATATCGGCCACCTGGTAATGACCGGTCGGGATATTCCCGCCTGCATGGATGCATGGCTTGACCAAACCCGGATCATACACCTGCACGGCGTGCAGAGCGATGGCCGGGACCACGTGGATTTACGCCATTTTGACACCCGGCTGCTGAACAGTATCGTCAACACGCTGAAGCGCTGCAATCACAAAAGCAGGGTTTTGACCCTTGAAATTTTTTCCATGGAGGATCTTGAACACTCCTTGTCCATTGTGACGGAGACTGTCTCGCAACAAGGGAACTTCAGGATGCCAAAGTAACGTTGAAAAGGAAACCACATGATAAAAAACAGGCTCACGCTCATTACCGGGGGGGCCAGAAGCGGCAAGAGCCGATTTGCTTTAACCCTTGCCGCCCCTTATGACCGGCGCGTGTTTATCGCAACGGCCCAGGTACTGGATGCGGAAATGGCGGACCGGATCCGCCGCCACCAGGAGGAAAGAAAAGACCGATTCACCACCATGGAAGAACCGCTTGATCTGGCCGGTGCAGTCCGCCGGATACCGGAGAAAACGGGCGTTGCCGTGATCGACTGCATGACCGTCTGGCTGGGAAACCTGATGCACCACCAACGCATTGAAAGCGAAGATGCGCCTTCAATTGCCGCCTTTTTGGATGCCATATCCAGGCCGCTCTGCGATGTGGTGATCGTGACCAACGAGGTTGGATCGGGTCTTGTCCCGCCGGATGCGATGTCCCGGCGTTTCAGGGATATCGCCGGTTATCTCAACCGGAAAATCGCCCACGCTGCCGATGAGGTTTACCTCATCGCCTGCGGACTGCCGCTGAAACTGAAATAAAAGGACAATCCATGGAACTGCTCAACCAACGAATCGAAATGATCGCTGTCCCGGACCAGAGCGTGGAAGCCGCTGCAAACGAGCGCCTCCGAAACCAGGCGCGTCCGGCGGGGAGTCTTGGAAGGATGGAACTTCTTTCCGCACGTCTTGCTGCGATTGCCGGAAAGCTGGACGTTCACCTTGCGCGAAAGGTCATCATCACCTGCGCCGGGGACCACGGCGTTGTGGCAGAGGGCGTCAGTCGATTCCCCCAGGACGTCACACCGCAAATGGTCTACAATTTCGTTACCGGGGGTGCCGCCATCAGCGTGCTGGCCCGCCATGCCGGCGCCGAGGTCCGCGTTGCCGACGTGGGCGTCAAATGGGATTTCGAACCGGATCTGCCCATATTTCACAAAAAAATCGCAAAAGGAACCGCCAATCTGGCCCGGGGGCCGGCAATGCGCCGTGATGAAGCAGTAGCAAGCATTAAAGCTGGTATTGCAATTGTCGATGAACTGGTTGCCGAAGCCCCGGTGGACCTTATCGGCACCGGCGACATGGGCATCGGTAACACCACGCCGTCAAGCGCCATAATCGCGGCATTTTCAGGCCTGCCAGTCGCCGATCTCACGGGGCGGGGCACCGGGGTGGATGATGAAGGCCTTCACCGCAAAATAAAAGCCATTGAAAACGGTCTGGTCGTCAACAAGCCGGACCCGAGCGATCCTATAGACGTCCTGGCAAAGGTCGGCGGCTTCGAGATCGGCGCCCTTGGCGGCCTGGTCATCGGGGCTGCGGCACGCGGCATTCCCATCGTGTGCGACGGGCTTATTTCAACAGCGGGCGCGCTGATCGCCTGCGAGCTTGCCCCCGCAGCAAGGGCGTACCTGTTCGCCGGGCATCGCTCCCAGGAAATCGGCCACAGCTTCATGCACGAGCGGCTCGGTCTCAAACCGATCCTTGACCTTGGCTTCCGGCTGGGGGAGGGAACCGGCGCCGCAATGGCCATGGAAGTCATGGATGCTGCAACACGGGTGCTTGCCGATATCAAAACGTTTGAAGAAGTCGGCATCATTGATGCCAGTCGGAAGGAGGATCAGTGAATCTCATCGCCCACGGATGCTCTTTTCATGACATCTTCGGAGGTGATCGCATCTGATGCCGCTTCCCCTGGGGTCTGCGCCATGGGAAAGGATCGGGATACAGGACTTGACAAAAACAGGGGCGTATGCCATTGTACTCTAAAAACATCAAGATATGTTTATATGGAGATAAAATGGTAACCGTAAAATATTTCAAAGCCCTGGCCGATGAAACCCGCCTGCGCCTGTTTCGCCTTCTAATGAACTACGAATTCAATGTCAATGAAATCGTTTCGATCATGGGAATGGGGCAGTCGCGGATATCCCGCCACCTGAAAATCCTCACGGACACCGGCCTTTTGAACAGCCGGCGCGACGGCAGTTATGTCTACTATAACAGCGTCGATTCAAATGAGCTTGCAGATCTGATCCGGTTTGTGGACAAGTCTTTTTCACGACACAATGAATACCCCGACGACCGGCTTCGCTCCCAGCGGCTGATTACCGAGCGAAAAACCCGCATGCAGCGATTCTTCAATGATATCGCGGAACAATGGGACAGCCTCAAGCAGGATGTGTTCGGCGGGTTCGATTTGAACGAAAAAATCCTCGAAAAGCTCGAAAACTGCGATGTCACCGTCGACCTCGGCTGCGGCACCGGGGAGCTGATTATCGCCCTTGCAGCAAAATCCAGGCGAATCATCGGCGTGGACAGTTCCCCGAACATGCTCAAACAGGCGCGCATGAAAACCGCCTCCATCGATGACCGGGTCGATCTTCGCTTAGGTGAAATGGAACATCTCCCCATCAGGGACGGCGAAGCGGACCTGGCCGTTGCCAGTATGGTACTGCATCACCTCGTTGCCCCGGCTGCCGGGATCCGGGAAATCTACAGAATACTGAAACCCGGCGGCAAGCTGTTGATCGCCGATTTTGAAAAACACGACCTTGAGATGGTCCGGGAAAAATGCGGCGATCCCTGGCTGGGTTTCGCGCAGGGGGAAATTGAAAAATGGCTGTCCGACGCCGGTTTTACCCTCTTTGGGACCGACCGCTTCGAGGTGCGCCACGGCCTGAACGTCAACCTTTTTCTTTCCGCCAAATAAACCGTGGCCGGTCGGCTCTCCCCTGCGATAGCTTTTCAAATTTCATCCGCCCATACGGTTGCGTTCCAGAAAAATCCTTGCGAGGAGACGATCTTTGTAATATATTGGACTTACCTTTTAACAAATAGTACGGCAAAAGCACCGAAATCGTTGGCTTGCCTTGCGAGCGTGCCAGAGTGCAGGAACTTCACCCCCAACAATTTCTGAAAACCCCTTTTGGGAGAGGATCTGACATCTCTGTTCACTCATTTCGGATGGAGGATTTTTTTTGACAAAAAATATGGAACCCATGGACACATTACACCTTACGCCCATCAAACCCAGAAGTGTGTCAGAGCAGGTATTTGAACAGCTGAGAGATCTGATTTTTCGCGGCAAGCTGAAGCCCGGAGAAAAAATCCCTCCTGAAAGAGAACTGGCAGCCGCTTTTGGGGTAAGCCGTCCGTCGGTGAAGGCGGCCATCAGCAAGCTGGTCAATATGGGAATTGTCGTTCAACGACAGGGCCAGGGGACAACCGTGCGCTCGACGGAATCCAGATACCTGGAAAATCCTTTGCGGGAAGTTCTGGAGGGGGAATCGGTCAGCATCTTTGACCTCCTTGAAGTAAGGTCCGGGCTGGAAGTCAACGCTGTCGGCCTGGCTGCCGAACGAGCCACAAATGAAGACGTTCAAGCCCTGGAAACGTGCCTTCAGGATATGCTCGCCAAGGTCGAAAAAGGGCAGATGGGCTCCGAGGAGGATGTGGCCTTCCATATGTGTATTGCGTTTGCCACCAAAAATTCCGCCCAGATATACCTGATGAAAAATTTTTACGACCTTCTTTTTCACGGGATTCGCGAGAGCCGGATTTATCTCTATGAAGCCGGTAACCTTGGCACCATGAACCAGCAGCATACAGAGATCCTGCAGGCAATCCGCAACCGGAATCCCGGCGAAGCGCAGGAATGCATGGAAAATCATATCCGATTCGTGATGAGAGCATGCCAGAATTCCATTCATGCGCATCAACAAAATGGCAGCAACGAAAAAACAGCCCTGGAAAGTGTTTAATTCATGCCATTGGGCGCGGGATTTGTCTGAAAAACCATAAAAACGGAGTGCCGCTATGCAAACCAACCTGGCATATGGTCAAAAAAAATTGGAACTGGTGGTGCCGGACCATGTCGCTCTTTTGCGCATGAAGGAAACACCGCCTGTTGCGGAACCGGAAGCGGCCCTTCGGCAGGCCATGGAAAGCCCCATCCGGTCAAAACCGCTCAGGGAGCTGGCAAAAGGCCGGCATTCCGCTTGTATTGTCATTTCAGACATCACCCGCCCGGTGCCCAATCATCTGCTTTTGCCGCCGATGCTGGAAATTCTGGAGGAAGAAGGGATCCCCCGGGAAAACATCACCATACTGATCGCCACCGGTATGCACCGGCCCAACCAGGGGGCGGAACTGGAATCCATGGTGGGTCAATCGATCATGGAAAATTACACCATTATTAACCATTTCTGCCGGAAGCAAGACGATGTCCGCTGCATTGATCACATTGAAGGCAATCCAATCGAGATCAGCAAGCATTACCTGGATGCGGATCTGAAAATACTGACCGGCCTGATCGAACCGCATTTTTATGCAGGGTTCTCCGGCGGCCGAAAGTCCATTCTGCCCGGCATCTCCAGTTTTGAAACCATGAAATTCATGCATTCTTACAAGGTTATTGACCATCCCAAAGTGGCCAACTGTGTTCTGGACGGCAATATTTTTCATGACTATGGCATTCGGATCACCGAAAAAGCGGGCGTGGATTTTATCGTAAACGTCTGCATCAACCGCGACAGGGAAATAAGCGGTATTTTTGCCGGGCATTACAACGAGGCCCACATGGCCGGGTGCGACTTTGTATACCGCCATGCCGTCGTGGAGATAGACCGGCCCATGGACATGGTTATCACTTCCGGGGGCGGATATCCCCTGGATGCCACTTTTTACCAGATCAGCAAAAGCCTGACCTGCGCCAAGGACATCCTGAAAAAAGGCGGCACAATTGTTGTGGCCTGCGAGTGCCGGGAAGGTTTGGGCAGCGACGATTTCTGTTCCATTATTCGGTCGGTGGACAATCCCGAGTGCTTCTTCCGGGATTACAGCGATCCGGCCAATTTTGTCATTGACCAATGGTGCGCCCAGAACATCTACCAGGCCGTTGATCATGCCGGCAGCGTGTATGTATATTCATCCGGGCTCAGTACGCAGGACATTGAAAAAATGGGCGCTCGCAAAATCCATGATCTGCAGGAAACCGTGAACCTTCTGCTTCCAGGCTGTGAACGTGTGGCGGTGGCGCCGGAAGGACCCTACGTGGTCGGAATGCTAATCTGATCCCCCGGTAAAAACTTTCAGAAAACATGGGGAAACAAGACATAGGAAAACAACAGCCCCATGACGCCCACAATGGTTCCATATATCACCAGCGGGATTACTGTTCTGCGCAGTATAAGGCCCTCCATGCCCAGCAGTCCGACCGTTGCGGAAACGGCAATAATGTTGTGAATGCATACCATGTTTCCCATGGCACCGCCCACGGACTGCAAGGCAACAATGATCTGGCGCGGCAGGGACAAGGTGCCGGCGATCCCGTATTGAAATTCCGCAAAGAGCAGGTTTGATACGGTATTGCTGCCCGTGATAAAGGAGCCCAACGCCCCGATAAATGCCGCGAGCATCGGCCAGACCGGACCGGCCAGCACCGCCACGGCCTCGGCCATGGCCAGGGGCATGGAAGCATATTCCATCGGATTTTGGGCGGAATTTCTGAAAATCTGTACCAGGGC
>JAWOAV010000133.1:0-5596 GCA_046498365.1 Desulfosalsimonadaceae bacterium | reverse complement strand
CTCACGGACAAGCCGTTTATCGTCAACATCACCACCATGCCCTCCATCCGCCTGCCGGTGGAGCTGCTCCAGGACTTTTTCCGGGTCTGCTGCGAAAAAAAGGTCACGGCCATTGAAATCGCCGGGGCGCCGGTGGACACCTTCCTGGGCCAGGAATTCATTCCCATGGCCAAAGATGCCGGGGTCAAGGTTCTCCACAAGGTCGGCACCGTCAAACACGCCGTTCATGCGGAAAAAGTCGGCTATGACGCGGTCACCATCGCCGGGTTTGAAGAGGGCGGGTTTCCCCACAAGGACAATGTTTCCACCATGGTGCTGGTGCCAAAGGTCCGGGAAGCCGTAAATATTCCCCTGCTGGCCGCCGGCGGCATGGCCGACGGCCGGAGCCTGGCCGCGGCCCTGGCCCTGGGGGCCGACGGCGTGATGATGGCCACCCGTTTTCTGGCCACAAAGGAAAGCAGCGTGCACCCCAATATCTACAAGGTACTCATGGAAAAAACCGAGGCCGATACCGCCCTTCAGCTCCAGACGCTGCTGGCGGGGTTCGGGCTCCAGGTGCGCGCCCTGAAAAACGAGATCATGGATAAAATCGCGAAAATCGAAGCCGAAGGCGGCGATCTTTCCGAACTGCTGCCCCTGATCTCCGGCGAGAGGGCCCGCCAGGTCTGGCAGGACGGCAATGCCGAAGAGGCCATGCTCACCATCGGCCAGTCCGTGGGGCGCATCAGCGACATTCCCACCGTGGTCGAACTGGTAGAACGGATGGTGCGGGAAGCCGAAGCCGCCCTGCGCGGCGGGGTCGCGGTTTTTTCCGAATAAGCGGGCCGGGGAAAATCTACACGTCTTTTTCGATGCCCAGAAGCTGTTTCAACCTTGGCAGAATCATAAATACCATGGCGTCCTTGACCCATTTCAGGTATTCGGCGCTCCCGGGTGTTAATCCAAGTATGCCCGCGTAATACGTGCTTGCGCCAAGGTAATTAATGGCCAGCGTATTAAAATTCGTTGTAAGCATTCCGATGCTGGCCTCCGAGCCCTGCAGCGGCGCCGCTTTCATGAATGTCTGCATCATTTTGGTAAAAAGCGATTGCAGTCGTTGATATCCGGGGATGATTTCAGTGCCTTCTGCCTGAACCAGATTTAAGGCGATCATCCGAAGCGGTTTGGGGTGTGTAAGCGCAAAATCCAGAAAACGGTCCAGATACAGGGAAAGGCCGGCTTCCGGGTCCAGCCCTTCAAGGCCCTCAAACCATGAAATGTTTGCCTGATAATATTCGGCGGTAACGGCTTCCAGAACTTCCTCAAAAAGCGCCGCCTTGGTGGGGAAATAATAATTAATCAGCGGATGTTCGATTCCCGCTGCTTTTCCGATCATGCGAATGGAAGCGGCATAATACGGGTAATCGGAAAATACGTTTATCGCTGCCTCGATGATGGTTTCACGGGTCTCTTTTTTCCCTCGATCCCGGCTTCCGCCGGTTTTCCGGACAGGCGGTTTTTTCCCCGCCGGTTTTGTTTTTTCCGTTTTTTTCATAACGACAATTATGATGCGCGCACATGACGCTGTCAAGAATGTTTTTAACGATCGTTAAAATCCGCTTGACAGATTATTCCCGTCCCTTTACAGTTTTTACGATCGTTAAAAAGGCGAACAAGCATTCTTTCGCACCGGAAACGACTGTATTCAAAAGGAGCTGATTTACTACGGATATGAAAAAAAAGATTGTTAAAAGTATATGTTTTGAATGCCATTCCCGCTGCGGCGTCGTCCTTGAGACTGAAAACGGTAAGTTAACCGCCATCACAGGCGACAAAAACCACCCTATCAGTCGGGGCTATATCTGTCCAAAGGGGGCGGCCAGCATAGAGATCGTCTACCACCCGGACCGCATCAAAACGCCCCTGGTCAAGAAAAACGGCGGATTTGTCAAAACCTCCTGGGACCACGCGTTACACATCATTGCGGATAAAATGAATGATTCACGTGAACGTTTCGGGGCGGAGTCAATCGTGTTCGGCTCCGGTACGACCCGGGGAACAGCGCCTTATATAAACCGGTTTTTGACCGCGTTTGGTTCGCCTACCTTCATGGCCCCCTCCAATATGAGCGGCGGACCGATCGTTATGGGAAGCGCTGCTACCTGTGGATTCGGCCTGGTCGATCCGGATTATGCCAACAGCCGCTGCATCCTGCTCTGGGCGCATAATCCGGAAAAATCCTGGCCGGGCCTTTATATGAACGATATTACCGACGGACTGAAAAATGGCGCCAAACTGATCGTGGTGGATCCGCGGGGCACCAGGCTGGCGAAAAAGGCGGACCACTGGCTTCAGGTACGACCCGGCACGGACGTTGCCTTAGCACTGTGCTTCATCCATGTGATTATCGAAAACAGTTTATATGACAAGCCCTTTGTTGACAAATGGACCGACGGGTTTGATGCGCTGCGGGCGCATGTAGCCCATTTCACACCGGAAAAGACCGCTGAGATAACCTGGGTGCCCGCCGAAGAGATACAGGCGGCAGCAACTGCGTTTGCCGAAAATGCACCCGCCTCCGTGGGACCTGGCATGGGTGGTGTCTGCCAGGCAAACGACGCCTTTGATCTGACCCGCTCACTTACAATATTAAGCGCCATAACCGGAAACCTGGAAGTGCCGGGCGGCAACCTGCGCTGCCCGCCCCCAACACACAAGCGCAGCTGCTACGGCTCAGACCATGACCCTTTTCTGAATCTCCCCAAGGAGCAAGCACGGAAAAAACTCGGCATTGATCGTTTCCCGCTGATGGCGTTTATCCCCATCCCATCCCCGCCGCAAGCGGTCTGGCCGGCCATTACCGACGAAAACCCCTATCCCGTTAAAGTGGTGGGCCTGTTTGCAAATAACAGCGTCTGCGCTTACCCCAATTCACGGCGAGTGCGAGAAGTTTATGAAACGCTCGATTTTCTCTTTGCGGTAGATTATTTCCATACCCCCACAACGGCGCTGGCTGACGTAATCCTGCCCCCCGCCCACTGGACCGAGCGCGACGACGTGGAAGATCTTTTGATGAAAAGCCACGTTTTCTGCCAGCCGAAAGCCATGGATCCACTGCCGGAATGCCGGGATGAGAAGCAGATATTAATCGATTTGTCTGAAAAACTAAAAATGGGCGGATTTTTTCAAACCATTGAAGAGATGTTGAATTACCGGCTGGCATATATGGAAATTACCTTCAACGAATTCAAAGAGATGGGCTGGCACAAAACGCCGATAACCTATAAAAGCTACGAGAAAAAAGGCAAGTTCCGCACACCCACCGGCAAGGTGGCACTGAAGGCAGACTTTCTGGAAGGCCTGGGGATATCACCGCTTCCCATTTTCCGGGAACCCGCCGAAAGCCCCGTGAGCCAGCCGGCGCTCTACCGGAAATACCCTTTGATACTGACCACCGGGGGGCGGCTTTTGGTCTATTACCATTCCTCTCACCGAAATATTGATTCTCTTAAGAAGCGTGCCCCGGATCCCGAGCTTGACATTCATCCGGAGACCGCTGAAAAATTGGGGCTTGAAAACGGTGAATGGATCTACCTGGCATCCCCCAGAGGCCGCGTGGAAATCCGCGTCCGGTATTCTGACACCATTGATCCGCGCGTGGTCCACTCGCCCCATGGGTTCTGGTTCGGAGAGGCAGACGGCTGGAAACGCTTCAACATCAATATGATAACGGACGATGAACCGCTGTGCCCGGTGACCGGCTCAGTACCGATTAAAGCGCTGCTGTGTCGGGTGGAGAAAATGAAAGATACCGGAGAACAGCCGCAAGAATATCAATAATACGCGTAAATCAGCGAGATGAAAAAACAGGGGCACCCATGGGCAAGCGAAGGAGAATGAAAGACCGGTATCGACGCGCCTCTTTTTTGTCGGACATCGAGGGGATGAAAAATGCCATCGGGGAAATGCGGGGGATGTTTTTCCCCCCACAGCCGGCCCTGAATCCTACCGGCCGGACGGATGCTGTAGAGCCGCTGCCGGATGAAAGCTGGTTTGAAAACATTCTTACCGATACAGTCGCTCACCATCCGGAAAACGCAATGGAATACCCCTTTTATGACGAACCGATCTTTGACGCGCCCCTGGTCGGCTTTGTCCGCGGCGACGACCCCATTTTTCAAACGTTTAAAGAAGTGATCGGACCGCACCATTTTACCCCGTGGGAAATCATGAAATGGCAGGCGGAGAACAACGGCGTCACGGCGCCTGCGCCCGAAGAAATCAGTGTCGTCTCATTTGTGATGCCCATTTCCCGCAACACCAGAGGCGACAACGCCGCCGCCGTGGACTGGCCGGCGGAGCGATGGGCCCAGACCCGCCTGCTGGGGGAAATTTTCAGTCAGACCATGGTGCGGGAAATCGTCACCGAGCTGATGGGCCGGGGAATCCTTGCTGTTTCGCCGGACGTGACGCCAAAGTTTAACAAGAAGCGGTATCCGAACGTGGGGTGGGCGTCCCCCTGGTCCCACCGGCACATCGCCTATGCCGCCGGGCTCGGCACCTTCGGCATGCAGGATTTCCTGATCACGGAAAAAGGCTGCGCCCACCGCCTCAGCAGCTTTGTGGTCAACCTGAAACTGACCCCCAACCGAAAACGGCAGGAGGACATCCACGCATACTGCCTCCACCATCAGGGCATATCGTGTTTAAAATGCGCCGCGCGGTGTCCCGTAAACGCCATAACCGCGGAAACTGCCCACAACAAGGAAACCTGCTATCAAAAAGTTGCCGACTCACTGAAATACTGCAATAAAAACTATCATATCTTTATTTACGGATGTGGGCTTTGCGCAACAGACGTGCCGTGCGAATCCGGAATTCCAAAACCGTTGCGATGATATGAATTGCGCATGTTGCCGCCGTGAAGCGTTTTTTTCAGATCGAACCTGCACTACAAGCTATCTCAAAAAAAAGATTTTGGTTCAAGATCAAGGCGGAGGTGAAATTGAAACCGGAGGCATACTGCAGTATTCCGAGGATTTCAATTTCACCGCCAACGAAGATATTGGGGCAAAAGATTTTTTTGAGATAGCTTGTAACACTTTCATAAGAGGGGCCCACGCATTATGGTAAAGTGGTTTTTGAGACTCATCTTGTGCCTGGCGTGGGGTTTTCTGCCGATCGATGCCGCTTATGCCGAACCGCCAAATATCGTACTGATACTGGCGGATGACCTCGGTTTTACAGATACCGCACCCTATGGAAGTGAAATTGCGACTCCCAGTATCAGCCGGTTCGCGGATGAAGGCCTTGTTTTCACCAACTATCATACGGCAGCCTCCTGTGCACCCACCAGGGGCATGCTGTTGACAGGCGTAGACAGCCACCGCAACGGGGCACCCAACATACCCGAGGCGATTCCCCCGGCCCAGGCAGAACATGAGAATTACAAGGGCACACTGAACCATGACGTGGTCACCATCGCCACCCTGCTCAGGGATGCCGGGTACCATACCTATATGACGGCCTTCATCGCAGCACCAGGGGTAGGAAGACCTCGAATTCCGTGGGCCCCGGATCCAGCTCGGCGTCGATGTTCGCCGTCTCCTCACCGAGC
>JAWOAV010000097.1:0-10288 GCA_046498365.1 Desulfosalsimonadaceae bacterium | reverse complement strand
ACACTATAGGACATTACCTAATTCTTCAATCTATTATGTATAGGTTGTTAGGTTATCTCGCAGCTTACCAGGTCAGACAAGTGCTCAAAGCCATAGAAAGGTTGAAAGAACAGAATCATGCTGAAGAATGATCATTATACCTACCGGGTTATCTGGTCTGAGGAAGACCAGGAGTATGTTGGTCTTTGTACTGAAAGATCAATTGCGGCGCATCGGCCTGATCCCCCTTGCCGCAATGGCCAACCGGGACGTCGTATTCGTCCCCATGGAGACGACGCTTGGGGGCGCTTCCCTCGCATATCAACTGTTTGCATCCCGGGTAACGCAGTTGTTATTGTGGTGCAGGGACAATCTTTCCCCGGATTTGTCCGGGACGGGGCTGGAAGAGGCGTTGAAACGGGCATTTTTCCTTTTCTGGGAAAAAAGCGGGCATCCACGGCCCGAATCCATTGAAATCACGGCAGGCGACCCGGACACAGAAAACCGGATCCCCCTGCGCCTTGACCTGCAGCCTTCCCGCCGCATCCTTCCCTCCGGCGAAGGGCTTGCCCTGGAATTCAACTGGTAAGTCATTGCATGACGGCCGCCTTCAGGGATTCTTTCAGGGGATCGGGCATGTTTTCCGGGGCGTCAACGTCGATGATTTCCTGGAAGGCCGGAATGCCGGAAAGCTGGGTTACATTGGCAATAAATTCGTTTGACGGCAGGAAGCTCTCGATCGGCGCTTTTACGAGCACCAGCGGCAGCCCGCCCAGTTCCTCGCACTTCTTGAATTCCACCTCATAGCGCAGATCCTGCAGCAGCCGCGTCAGGTCCGTGAATTTTTGCAGCAGCAAAAACATGACCAGATGCTTGATCAACGACGATTTCAATTCCTCCGGCTGCCGGCTGACAACGCCTTGCACCATGTCTCTCATCCGGTCGTAGGGGCAGTCGCTCTGGTAGGAAAGGATCCATCGGGTCGGGGCGGTAATGGTCGTGGCCTTATCCCCGGCATTACCCATGTAAAGAGTGTATTTATAGGGCGTAGCGTCGATCTGGCTGGTCATCGACGTCAGCGGGGATGGCAGCTTCCGGGACAGCCCGAAAGGGGTTTCGCAAACGGCTGCATACTCTTCCTGGAGCCTGGCAAATACCTTGTCCGAACCTGGCACATCGTCCATGCCGGCGCTCTTGATATAGGCGCCAAGCAGTTTGATCGGGTTGAAAAGGGGCTTCAGGATGTTGAGATGGCTTTTGAGCCGTTTATGCAAAAGCGCGGCAATCTTTTCCGTATTCTTTCGCAGTTGAATAAACTGTTCATTGTCCAGGTCTTTTCGGGAAATGGTGGGTTCGTTCATGGGGGATATACCGTTTTATGAGAGGTTGATTACATATACATCCGCAGCTTGCTCGGTTGAATACGGACCAAAGAGGATGGAGGACGGATAGTTGTCGACTTTGGCATAATATGCGGTTTCCGGATTGATTTCATTCTGGACGGCCCAGGCGGTATATTCAACCGCCCCGTGCTTCAGCGTCATTCCCTGCAGGGGATAGTTCAGCACTGTTTTTTCAGGGAGTCTGCCGGCGGGGCCAACCGCTTGAAAAACAATCTCACCGCCGGCGACGCCGAACATGGCGCCGGGCCAGGAACCCGCCGCCGGCCGAATTTCAAACCACTGGCCGATCTGCTCATTGCCCAGAATGTCGATGTGATATTCCGCGGATAGCGATCTTTTGCCTTGATGCGCCCTGGCCACCAGCTTCGCTCCGAGGCCTTTGTCCGGCAGCGGGTATATCTCTGCATGTTTGAGGGGCGTCGGCAGATCTTCGGCCGATATGGCGTCTGCACCTTCCTGCAGGATGATAATGGACAGAGGGGATGGTTTTCGGGCGTTGGCGGAAAGGGCCATAAGGGACAACCCGTATCGGATGTCGGTTTTTTTAAAGTCCTCCCTGCCGCCAAGGATGACCCATAAAACGGCGTTCGAGTCCATCAGCATGTCTTTGGCCCCCATCCACGCCATTTTCTGCAGATCATCAATCCAGAAATGGCCGCTTATATCCAGTCCGTATGGTTTTATTTGAGAGATGATATCCTTTACCAGATCTTGAGACGACGTCAGGGATGTAAGGAATACGGCTTTCATGCATCATATCCTTTTTACATGGGGATGACCGGAAAGCGGGGCGTCATGGCTGCGCATCTGATGCCTTCATATCAACTTTTCCTGTTGGATACAATCATTTTTTCCTTGCAATTGTGGACCTGCTGCGATAAAAAATATGAGAATTGGCAGTATTTTATACCCGCATTGTGTTGCCTGTTGACCGCTCCCGGCGAACTCCTGCCTGACAATGCCTGCCAGTTCAAGCGCCAGATCGATTGCCGACCTTGATTTTATGCTCAGCAGACCCAATCGACCAGATGATCCTGTCAGACCGGGGACCTGTTGCCATGCCTGAAGCGAATAACATTGACAAATTAAAAGCCGTCCTTGGTGATAAATATGAGATTGTTTCCCTGATCGCCGCGGGGGGGATGGGGGAAATCTATCTCGGCATCCATCGGGTTCTGGGGAAAAAGCGGGCCATCAAGATCATTCACCAGTCGGTGGAAAAAGAAAAGGATATCCGCCAGCGTTTTCTGCAGGAAGCCAAACTCGCCGCCAGCATTGATCACCCCGGTATCATCCAGATCATGGATTTTGGTAGCCATGATGAATTTGATTATCTGATCATGCCCTTTATCGAAGGGGCCACGCTTCAGGAAGAAATGGAAAAAGGGGCCTTTGACCCGGAAGCCGCACTTGGTCGGATGCTGGCCATGACAGACGCCCTTGCCCATGCCCACCGTCAGAATATCATTCACCGGGATATCAAACCGTCGAATTTTATGATCGATGCGGAAGGGCGGGTTATTCTGACCGATTTCGGTATCTCCAAGAATTTGGGTGACCCCAATCTGACAGCAACCAACATGATCCTGGGGTCGCCCAAATTCATGAGCCCGGAGCAGATTTCGGGAAAACCGGTGGACAGGCGAAGCGACCTGTATTCGCTGGGATTGATATTTTACCAGATGGTTACCGGTGTTTATCCGTTTGAAGCGGGAGATATGGCGTCCCTGGCATATAAACAGGTTCATGAAGCACCGTTGCCCCCCTCTACGGCGAATCCGCGTGTCCCGGAAACGTTGAGCACCATCATCACGCGGCTTCTGGAAAAAGACCCGGACGCCCGATATCCCGGGGGAGATGCCCTTTTAAAGGATTTGCAGCACTTAAAAGAGCATGGCTTTACGAGCCCGCAGTCCCTTTCGGGCGGCGAAGGACAGTCTTTTGAGGAGATGGCGACCCGGGTGACCGTGAAAGACAGCCTTGGGGGTCCCGGGGAGCGTGCCGGAGAACAGGCCGGGAAAAAACAAGGTGTGCCGCCGTTTGTGTCGGCAAAATCGGTGTCCAGGGGGCGCAGAAAGCCGCTTTGGATATTGCTGGCGGTGGGTGTCAGTATGGCGGCCCTGGTTATTGTTTTTTTTGCCGCGGATCCGGTCTGGCAGAAGGTTGCGCCCCTGCTCAGAGAAAAAGAATCGCAGCCGGCGCTTCGGGACAGAGACGCCCGGGAAAAAGCGTTTTTGAAACGGTTTGCCGCACACAACGGACCGTTCACGCAATCGGATATTCGAAATATATGCGTCCTGGCGGTGTGCGTCCAGGAAGAAGGGGGCGAAGGGGCATCCCTTGCCCCGGATTTGCGAAAGCTGCTGGCGGCAATGCCGTTTGTACGCTCCGGGGAAAACAACGGATGCGATGTCCTGATCGATATACAAGCCCCTTCGTCCGCCGGAAAGCTGTCTGTCGAAAGCAATCTCTACGAATGCGGGGACGCCTGCAGCGAAGAACTTGTCATCCGCGAGGGGAAAATTCCTTCCGACAGGATCCGGTCGCTGCTGGCGCGCAATTACTGTTTTCACCTTTTTACCGCCCTAAACCTGATCCATACGAACCGGGGCGGTCCTTCCATGGATCTTGAAATTCCCGGCAAAAGCGAAAATGCTTTTGCCGTCGGCGAGCAGGTCCAGTTCTGCATGAAACCGCCTTTCAAGGCGCACAGCATGCTGCTGAACATTAATGCGGACGGTATTTTTAAGCTGTTCCCCCTTGACAGGGGGCAGCGTGCGGAGCTTATCAAGGATGAAACCGGATGTACCCGGGTTGTCCAGGTTTCACCCCCTGTCGGCAATGAACTGGTCGTTGCGCTCGGTTCCGTATCCAACGGGGTTATCGATACCTACAGCCAGAAGTTCGATAGCCGCATGCCGGTTTTTTCATGGCCGTACGAAGCCTCCGGCCAAAACAGCGCCGTGGATATCAGCGAGGCGCTGTTCGGGCAGCTGGTCAATCAGCCCGCAGGAAGCTGGACGGCAAACAGCCGGTTTATTCGGGTGGTGGATCATGATTGACCGTTTACGGACATATTCTTCTGCAAACAAGAATCAGGAGGCGCTGTGAGCCGCGCAAATCGTTTTCGAACCGATAGGATCGTTTTATTTATTTTATTGTTGGGATGCGGGCTGTTTCTTTTCCCGCCGACCCCTCTTTGTGCCGGGCCGGCGGAGGTTCTCACGAAAGTGAGCCATAAACCGATCGCGTATTTTGTTTCCGGAAACCGGATCGCCATCGATGCCAGGGTAACGGAACCCTCCGGAATTGATCTTGTTCGTTGCTATTTCAAGGGGGATATGCAGGCGGAATATGTCTTCGTGCCCATGACGGACACCGGCGGGGATAATTACAGGGCCATTTTGCCTGCACCGGCGGACGATGCCCTCCAGCTCCAATATCTTTTCCTGGTGGTTACCCGCAATCAGCAGGTGGTAAAAACCCAGGAATTTCTTGTAGAAAAAGCGATAGAAGAAAAAGACCTGCCGGCCTGGCAGAGAGTCGATATGAATGAAAGGCTCGCCATTTATACGGAGATGCCGACGCCCCCGGAAACGGTTGACGGATTTTCCGATTCGGTGACCATCGACGCCGTCGAATCCTCGCTTCGTTTTGGAATGGTTGCCGGCATCTATTCCGTAGCCGCTTCTTCCAGCCCTGCTACCGGTGCAGCCGCATCTGCGAAGAGCGCCGGGAGTATCACCGCAACCGGAACCGGCGGGACATATACGACACTTGGCCTGGCAACGATTGCCGGTGTCGCTGCCGGAGCCGGTGCTATTGCGGCTGCAGGTGGAGACAGCGGCGGCGGAAAAGAAAGGATCAATCCCAATGCCCGTGTTTCCTGGGGGGATGAGAACCTGCCGCGGGAAGATACTTTCCAGGCATTTTTCAGGGGGAAGGACCTGGGCGTTGCCGCTTCCGGCATCCATGAGAAAATCGGCCTTCCCGTTGGCACCCATGATCTGACCATACGGGGATTATCGATTTCCGGGGATGTTGGTAATGTGATCATTGATCTGGGGGGGGGCGCCTATTTTTACAATGATGGGAGCACCTCCAAAAGGGCTTCCCTTGCGGAAGGGGAAAGTATTGTGTTTTCGGTTTTTGTGCCGGATATCGGCTCTGCGCGAATTCGATGGTAGCGGTTGGGCGTATCCGTTTTCATGATACGAGCCGTTCCGTTACGTGCAGGCGGCTTCGAAGTGCGACGGCGCCTGTGACACCAGGAACGCAAACAGGAGAGGTTGTTTCCGTGAAATCCTATTGGATGCTTTTTCTGTGGGCTTTTGTTCTTGTCTTTTCCATGACGGGGTGCGGCGGATCCTCCGGGGAGGGTTCTTCGGAAACCTACGGCTCCGCCGCATTCCAGATTCAATGGCCGGATGGCGATGACTTCAGGGAAGCGGCTGTATCCGGTGACGGAGATGCGGGGATGGCAGCGGATGCAGACAGGCGGCTCGCCAGGGCTTATCTTTTCAGCGAGTGCGAAACCAGGAATGTGGTCACCATTGCCGTGGAAGTAACCGACGACCAGGAGCGACTCCTGGCTTCAGCGGCATTTGAATGCGAGGCAAGGGAAGGGGTCATCGAAAACATTGAAGTCGGTACGGACCGGCGTTTTGCCGTCTCCGCCCTGGATCCGGAGGGAGAGATGCTTTTTTCCGGGGAAAAAACCGGGGTTGCCATCGAATCCGGTCACAATGAGGTGGGCGTAATTGTACTGGGGAGCGATAATGGCGTCATTATTTCCCCTCATGTGGAAATCACCGCGCCGGAGGACGGCGCTGTTTATATGTTTGGCGATGAAATTACCTTTTCCGGCATGGCCGTTGACGAACAGGGCGGCGAGTTGTCCGGAGATGCACTGGTATGGCGCTCGGACATTGACAATTCGTTCGGAACCGGTACCTCTTTAGTCACTTCCGATCTTTCCCCTGGCATCCATGTCATCACCCTGACGGCAACGGACGGCGACAGCAATACCGGTGAGGACAGTATTTCAATTACAATTAGTGAAGCTGTCAATGCCCCGCCGGTGGTAACTATAACGGGACCGCCGGATGAAAGTGTCCATTCACTGGAGAGTGCCGTTAATTTTGCTGGAAGTGCAACCGACGCAGAAGACGGTGATTTGACTGGAGAAGCATTGGTCTGGACCTCGGATATTGACAATGAATTTGGCAGTGGTAATTTTCTTACATTTTTCGGTCTTTCCACAGGCACCCATGTCATCACCCTTACGGCAACGGACAGCGACAGCAATACGGGTGAGGACAGCATTTCCATAACCATCAGCGAACCCACCCAGGAATCACCGGTAGTGACGATTATGCGGCCCATTGACGGCAGCCGCCACACAAATAATGGAAATATTTATTTTGAAGGGGCCGCCAGTGACCCCCAAGACGGCGAATTGACGGGAGAAACACTGGTTTGGACGTCCGACAGGGACGGTGCAATCGGCTCCGGGGAAATTTTTGTCAGTATGTTGTCCGCGGGAGTCCATGAAATCACCTTGACTGCAACCGACAGCGATGGGTTGGAAGGAGAAGCCGCCGTATCCATTGCGGTGATTGTTCCCGGATTGCCGGATACCGGGCAGACAACGTCCTATACGACAACATTCGGGGAAGACGCCGACTATACGATTCGTCCGCCGTCCTACACTAAGCTTGACGACACCGGCAGCGCGCTCCCCGACAATGCGACCGCATGGGCCATGGTACAGGACAATGTAACCGGTCTGGTGTGGGAGGTAAAAACAACGGACGCTTCCATACACAATAACACGGATCGGTATACCTGGAACGAGGCAGATTCCGTTTTTGTGAACGCCCTCAATCAGGACGTTTTCGGCGGATACGACGACTGGCGGCTGCCGACGATTATGGAGCTCTATACGATTATCCATGCGGACAATGTTGATCCCGCCGTGAATACCGACTATTTCCCCAATGTTCCGGATGTTGCCCGTCCCTATTACTGGTCCGCAACCCCTCGTGCGGATTCCCCTTCCGAATGGATATGGGTCATCGATTTCGGATCCGGACAGACCGTTGGTTATGAAGAAGAGGTGCAGCATGTGCGCGCCGTGCGGGGGGCTTTTTTTCAGACGGGACGTTTTGTGGATAACGGAAATGAGACTGTAACAGACAGGTCAACCGGACTCATGTGGCAAAAAGGAATAACATATTATGGGTGGACATGGGAAGAGGCCCTTAATTTTTGTGAAGTGCTTGAACTTGCGGGGTATGCGGACTGGCGCATGCCGAACCGAAATGAACTCCATTCGCTGGTTGATTATCAATCTTTATACCCTGCATTAGACATGGATTTTTTTGGAGGTATAGAAATCGATGATTTTTGGAGTTCGACATCCTCTCCTGAAAACAACGGGACGGCTTATTCGGTTGATTTTATTATAGGTTGGGGCGACTATTTAGATAAATCGAAACAGTTTTGTGATTATCGCTGCGTCCGCGGCGGGCACTAGTCCAGACAACCGGCGTACGGGAAAGTGTTATATAAACCGAAAAGACTCGGGATGGACCAATGAAGACAAAAACCATTATTTTCATGATTGCAACATGTGCGCTGCTCATGGCATGGGGCTCCGTTTGTTTTGCTGAAGAAGACGCGAAACTGATCGTTTTTATCAGCCCGGAAAATGCGGAAGACCTTTCCGCAAATGATGCCCGTGCATTGTTCGACAGGCGGCTGATCCCCGCGGAAAACCGCTTGGCAAAAGAGATGCAGGAAAGGGGCTTCCAGGTAATGACCAGCAGCGATGTCGTCCCTACCGGACAATTGGCGGCTTCGGAAATTGCAAAAGCCTCCCAGGGGGAGCTAAAGCAGATCCGGAAAGCGGCTATTGCCAATTCGGCCCACTATATTTTCAGCGGCTACATGGATGTGGAGACGACCGAGGAAGATACCCTGGGGATGATTCTTCAGAAAGTGGTCGCAACGATCAGCTACAAGGTGTATGAAACAACGTCTGCCGAGGTGCTGCACATTGATTCCGGCGTTTTTACGGTTGTGGGAAAGTCTCCGAAAACGCTTTTCAGCAGTGCTCTGGACCAGATGGCCGCTGAAGTGTCCACGGCCCTGGCGGCAAAAATTTCCCCTGCCGTATCCAAAAAGCAAGGCGGGTTCCTTGCGGATCTGAAAAGAAAAATGACAACCGCCGAAGTGGCTCCGGATGCTGCGCCTGCGAAAGGAGGCGGCATGCCGCAGATCGTCATCATCAATCCGCCAATCGGCCGCGGGTTTGCCATTGCCCAGAAAGAGCGCGCCGTTGAAATGGAAGGCATGGTTATCGACCACAGCGGCACGGGCATCCAGTATTTCAATATCAACAGAGAGCCGGTTCATCTGCAGGCCGGCGGTGAATTCAAATACGGTATCATGCTGGATCCCGGGGATAATCATTTTGAAATGGCCGCCATGAGCAGGGACGGCAAGATGGTGGAAAAGGAAATCACCCTGACCCTGCCGGACGATAAAAATCCTCCGGATATTATTATCACCGAACCGATGATTGCCCGGGGCTTCACCACGGTCGTTACCGATCCGCTGTCAAGCCTGATCGTAAAGGGAAGAGCCAAAGACAGCATCGGCGTGCAGTATGTTACGATCAACGACAACCCCGTTGCAACGGACGAAAACGGCCATTTTGAAGCGGATATCCCTCTTGCCGGAGAAAAGACGCCAATCCGGGTTGTGGCCGCGGACATATTTGGCAACATCGCCAGAAAGGAATTCCACGTAGAGAGGGGGCAGCGCAGCCTTGTGCCACAGGCCGGCGAAGCCGGAGCACCAGCCCCCGCGAATGCACCGGTCCTGTGGGGCTTGGCCATTGGCGTGTCCCAATACAGCAGCAGCACCCTTGATTTAAAATACGCCGCTGCAGATGCCGCCGCTATCGCCCATTTTTTTGAAAACCAGGGGAGGGGATTGTTTTCCGAAGTCAATTTCAAGGTGCTCACGGATCGGGCCGTTACCCGGGATGCCATTATTGAAAACTTTGCTTCGCATCTGGGGCAGGCCGGACCGGATGATGTCGTATTTATTTTTGTCGCCGGCCACGGCATCAAGCACCGGCAAACCGGTTCGTATTATTTCATCCCCTCCAATGCCGATCATAACAACATCGTATCCAGAGGGCTGCGGATGTCGGATTTTGAAGAGGCCGTTAAAATCCTGTCCAAAAATGTCAACAAAGTGGTCATCGCCATGGATACCTGCCATTCCGGGGCCATGGAGGTGGGGCTCCGGTCGGGCATGTCCCCGGAAAACCTGGCTGAAACGCTTCAGGCGGCATCGGGGTTGTATGTGTTGTCGTCCTCCAAGGCGGGGGAGGTTTCCATCGAAGGGGAAGAATTTCAGCTGGATGATCCCAATTCGGGTCATGGCGTATTTACCTATGCATTGATTACCGGGATGCGGGGGGAGGCGAATTACGATAACGATGCGGTCGTGTCATTAAACGAACTTTTTCAATTCGTCTCGCGGACCGTACCCCGGCTGACCGGGGGGAGTCAACATCCATATCTGAAGGTCAGCGGAACGGATATGCCGCTGGTGTTGATGGGCAATTAACCGGGCGGGCGGGCAGCCCGAATACAAAAAAGGGGGAATGTGGTGTGAAACGGCAATTATATAAACGGTTTGCCATCGGGTTCTTGCTGCTTTTTATTCTGACATGCAGCGCCTGTTCAGGGGCAAAGGTCCAGCCGGATGAAGCCGGCCGGGCGGATGCTTCAAAAAGCCCGCAGATCGACTGGTCACAGCTGCCGGCGCCGCCCTTGCAGAAAGAATTGATCGCGGTCGCGGGCTTTGAAAACAGGAGTACCTATTCG
>JAWOAV010000230.1:0-2918 GCA_046498365.1 Desulfosalsimonadaceae bacterium | reverse complement strand
GCCAGCGGCAAAGGCGGGACGGGAAAAACCACCATCGCCACCAATCTGGCCTGTTCCTACGAAGGGAGCGTTCAGTTTCTGGACTGCGACGTGGAAGAACCGAATGCCCACCTGTTTATTCGGCCCGATATCCATGAAGTCGAGACCGTCAGCACCCCCGTTCCGGTGGTGGACATGGAGAAATGCACGCTTTGCGGAAAATGCAGCGAAATATGCCAGTTCAATGCCATCGCCGTCCTTGGTGAAACGGTTTTGCCGTTTCCCGAACTGTGTCACAGCTGCGGCGGCTGCATGGCCGTCTGTCCGGAAAAAGCGATTACGGAAACCGGCCGGGAATTGGGCATTATCGAACGCGGCAGCCGGAAAAAAATGGCATTCGTCCATGGCAAACTGCGGATCGGCGAAGCCATGGCTCCCCCCCTGATCCGAAAGGTACGGGAAAACATTCGGCCGGACGCCCTGACCATCATCGATGCGCCCCCCGGCACCTCGTGCCCGGTGATCGCTTCCATGAAGGGCGTGGATTTTGTGCTTCTGGTTACAGAGCCGACCCCCTTCGGCCTTTACGACCTGAAACTCGCACTCGGCGCAGTAAAGTTGTTGGGGATCCCCTGCGGGCTGGTGATCAATCGTTCGGATATCGGCGACGATCACGTCCGGGCGTATGCCGAAGCCGAAAAAGTGCCCATCCTGATGGAAATCCCTTTTGCCCGGAAAATCGCAGAAGCCTATTCCAGGGGGGAGATGCCCGTTGAAACCGATGACCATTGGAAAGTGATGTTCCGGGAATTGTACAGCCGCATCGAGGCGATCGTCCAAAAACCCATTGAAAAAACGGGATAATCTGGTTGTCCGCACCGACGGCAACCCATTACCGGCCAAATCCGGCCGGCGACCCCTTTCAGCGTATCTGAAATGGCAGCAACCGACGTAAACAAAGGAACAGGGCATGCAAGAACTGGTGGTAATCAGCGGAAAAGGCGGGACGGGAAAAACGACCCTGCTGGCGGCTTTCGCGTCCCTTGCACATAACAAGGTGCTTTGCGACGCGGACGTGGATGCGGCAGATCTGCATCTTATATTGGATCCAAAAATTCGGCAGCGGCATGATTTTCAGTCCGGGCACACGGCGGAGATCAACCCGGAGGCGTGCACCCAGTGCGGTTTGTGCCGGGAGCTGTGCCGGTTCGATGCCATCGGGGAAAATTTTCAGGTGGATCCCATTTCCTGCGAAGGATGCGGGGTGTGCCATTATCTCTGCCCGGAAAACGCGATTGCCTTTCCCCTGAACACCTGCGGGGAATGGTATGTTTCCGACACACGGTTCGGACCCATGGCGCATGCCCGTCTGGGCATTGCCGAAGAAAACTCGGGCAAACTCGTTACCCTGATCCGGCAGCAGGGTAAAGAACTGGCGCAAAGGGACGGGCTGGACCTGCTGCTCACGGATGGACCGCCCGGGGTCGGCTGCCCGGTCATCGCATCACTGGGCGGCGCCACGGCCGTGCTCATCGTGGCCGAACCTTCGGTGTCGGGTCGTCACGACATGGAACGGGTGGCCCAACTGGCCGCCGGCTTCAACATTCCGGCCATGGTCTGCATCAACAAGTTTGATATCAACCCGGAACAGGGGGAGGCCATTGAAGCGTATGCGGCGGAAAAAAATGTCGCTGTCATGGGGCGGATCCCGTTTGACCCCATGTTTACGAAAGCAATGGTCATGGGGAAAACCCTTTTTGAATACAACGGCCGCTCCGAAGGAAGCGATGCGGTCCGGTCGATCTGGGAGAAGGTGGCGCAGCGGCTGCGCGATATGAAGTAATATACGAACGAACAATGCTCTATGACAGCTAAATTCCGGAAGAATCCTGATTATTCTGAAATCGTAGAACAAAAAAAACAGAATACGAACGAGAGGAAGTGATTTATGCGGGTTACCGATCTGTACGCAAAAAAAACGCCGGTTGTCTCTATGGAATTTTTCCCGCCCCGCGATGAAGCCGCTGCGGAGGCATTTGATGCAATAGTGGATACGCTGGCGAATCGCAGCCCGGACTATCTGAGCGTAACGTTTGGTGCGGGCGGTTCCAACCGGGACGGGTCCTACCAGACAGTCAAAAATCTGATCAAAGAAAAAGAACTGCCCAGCGTGGCCTATATCGCGGGCTATGGGCTTGGGCCGGATGACATAACCGGGGTCCTGGATCATTACAGGGCTCTTGGCGTGGAAACCATTTTTGTTATCCGGGGAGACCAGCCCAGGGATGAAACGTTTTCGCCCCATCCGGAAAGTTTTTCATATGCTTCGGATCTGATCGGATTTATCCGGGAGCGCTACGATTTTACGATCGGATGTGCGGGGTATCCGGAAGGTCATGTGGAGGCGGAGAGTATAGACACGGACATCCGGTATCTGAAAAAAAAGCAGGATAACGGTGCTCAATACGTGGTTGCCCAATATTGTTATGACAACCGGGTTTTCTTCAATTATGTTGAAAAATGCCAGGCCGCGGGGGTAACGGTTCCCATAATTCCCGGCATTATGCCGGTTTACACGGTAAAGCTCACCAACATTCTCTCCAAGGTCTGCGGCGCCGCCATAACCCCTGCGCTGCAGGACAAACTGGATGCGGTGAAAGATGCGGACAAGGAAACGGTGGTACAAACAGGAATCGATTTTGCCGTGAACCAGTGCCGAGACCTTTTGAAACAAGGTGTTCCCGGGCTTCATTTCTACACCATGAACCGCAGCAAGTCCACCAGTGAAATTGTGGACCGGTTGAAAGAGGAAGGCTTGCTTTAAACGGGCGCTTTTCGTCTGGTTCTATTCAATAATTTTGGGCAGATAGACCTTGAACGTGCTGCCTTTGCCGGGTTGACTCTCCACCCGGATCATGCCGTTGTGGGTTTCCACAATG
>JAWOAV010000200.1:0-2652 GCA_046498365.1 Desulfosalsimonadaceae bacterium | reverse complement strand
AATCCTTGATCAGATAGATATCCACCTACCTCCGTTGTTTCAGGGTCTCGGATATAATCATAACCTGTGTTTTTTATTAAAGTATCTTCATTGGTCCCCCTTTAATTCTTATATCCATCCACACGTTAACTTTGAACATTGAATTTTGGACATTGGACATTGAACTTTGAACTTTGAACTTTGAACTTTCTAAAACGCCCCGCCCATGGAAAACTCCCAGCGCCCGGAGTCTTCTATATATTCGCCCTGCTCATTTTTCCGCCGGTCAAGCACATAACCGCGCTCCAGACGAATGGGCCCCATCGGGGAATACCAGCGGATGCCAAATCCCGCACTTTCACGCAATTCGCCCAGATCCACGGATTCATCCTCTCCGTATACATTACCTGTATCATAAAACAGCACTCCTGTTAAACCCGCATCTTTGAGCAAAGGAAATATAAATTCCACGTTGAACTGCACAAACTTTTCACCGCCGATCCGGTTTCCGTTCTCGTCAAAGGCGCTGACATCCCGCCAATCAAACCCCCGCAGGGAATTGATCCCGCCCAGGTAAAATTTTTCATAATCCGGCAGCAGCTTGCCGCCGGTTTCCTTTACATAACCGCCCTCGGCATGGAGAAAACCCACGGTATCCCAAAACAGGGGGAAATATTTGCCCGCCTCGGCAGTGGATTTAACAAATCCAACGTTTCCGCCCAGGCCCGCGTATTCAACACTGAACAAATGCCTGGCCCCTTCAGTGGGATTGATGGCCCGGTCGCGCGAATCATAAACAACACTGGCTGTAACACTGCTCTGGGTATACCGGCCCTCTTCGAGGGTGTTGCGAAATTCATCCAGGATTTCATCGACTTCGCTGACATCATATGCATAGGACAGATAGCCCCGCACATCGTCATAAAGGGGGTAACCGAAGCGGAGTCGGCCGCCCTTGCTGTCCAGCTCATAATCATCATAGTCGCGCTCCCAGTTATACGCCTCTGCCGTGGCGGACAAGGGGATATCAAAAAGCCATGGCTCGGTGAACTGAAGCCGGAAGTGCTGGGATTCGCTTCCGGTCTGCAACTGCAGTTCAATTCTCTGGCCCTTGCCCAGAAAATTGCGCTCGGAAATCGATCCCATGACGTAGAGCTTGTCAATGGCGCTGTAGCCCGCCCCGAAGCTGAAACTGCCAGTGGCTTTTTCCGTAACGTCAATGTTTAACAGCATCTGGTCTTCAGATGAACCCTCAAGGGTCTGAACATTGACATCCTCGAAATAATCCAGGCGATGAAGATTGCGCACAGAGCGTTTTAAATCGCTTGCGCTGTATTTTTCCTGTTCGTGAACCTCCAGCTCCCGGCGGATGACCTTGTCCCGGGTTTTGGTGTTGCCCTCAATGATAATTTTCTCAAAATATACCGGTTCATTTTTCTGCATCCGGAAAACGATATCCATGACATTTTCTTCCGAACGGGGGTTCATGCCAGGCCGCACATCAGCCCGGGCATAGCCTTCATCAGCATAGATATCAGTGAGACGGACCACGTCGTTTTGCAGCACCTGGCGGTTGTAATACTGCTCCTGATCAATGGAGACGCTTTGGGCAAGTTCTTCGGTCGGTATGAGCAAGTCACCTTCAAAACTGACTTCCCCGACCTTAAATCTGGGGCCTTCATGGATTTTCATGGTCACGTAAATCCAGTCGCCCTCGTATTTTACCACCGGTTCCCCAACCCGGGCCCGGGCATAGCCGTTGTTCTGGTAATGAGCCTCAAGGCGTGCGGTATCCTGCTCAAGCTTTTGCATATCCAGATCCCCGGAAGAAGTCAGCCAGGAAAAAAAGCCCTTCTCCGAAGTCTTCATGATTTTTTTCAGCTCCTTGTCCGAGTACTCCTGGTTGCCCTCGATACGGATCTCCCTGATCCGAACCTTTTTGCCCTCCTCGATGACAAACTCCAGGTCGGCCTGATTGTGGTCAAGCTCCTGGATTTTGTAATCCACCTGCGCGTTGTGGTAATTTTTTTCCTCGTAAAAGGCCTCAATCGCCTCGATATTGCGCTTGATCCGATAGATGTTGAGGATGGCCCCGGTGGAAATATCTATCTGTTCACGGATTTCCTCGTCATCGAAAAAACGGTTTCCCGACAGGGTGATGTTTCGAAGGGTGGGTTTTTCCTTGACGGTAAAAACGACAACATTGCCGTCTTCCTGCTGCTCTGCAGCCACACGCACATCATCGAAATATCCCATGCGATAAATGGCCTCCATATCCTCGGAGAGCCTGCTTTCATCATAAGCGTCACCCGCCTGGGTGCTGATGGCCCTGAGTATGGCATCATCTTCAATTCGCTGATTTCCCTCGACTTTCACCTGCTGTACCACTGTCTCTGCTTCCGCCGGTACAATCATGGCCGTCAAAAGGCCAATCACAACAACCGCTGTCCAGATTCCTGTTCGCATGGTTTTATTATCCCGTTTTTTTCCGGCTTATTCGATTGACTCAAGCCTGCCGCTGACAATCTGCATTCTGCGCTGCATCATTTCTGCAAGTGCGGCGCTGTGCGTGACAACAATCATGGCCATTCCCATTTCCCGGTTTAACTCCACCAGAAATTCATGCACCTGAGCACTGTTTTTCCGGTCCAGGTTGCCGGTGGGTTCGTCGGC
>JAWOAV010000079.1:0-33839 GCA_046498365.1 Desulfosalsimonadaceae bacterium | reverse complement strand
CCGCTTTACGTCATCGGCGCAGAAGCCCCTACTCCCGGCGGATCACTGACCAACGCCCGCGACGTACCGGTTACCGAACCCGAAGAAATTTCACGCTTTTTGGATATCTGCAAAACCCTTTTCCGCAAAGAGGGACTGGACGATGCGTGGCAGCGGGTTGTGGCCATCGTCGTCCAGCCGGGCATTGATTTTGGCCCGGACTCCTTGGTGGCGTACAACCCGGACCGGAACCGGGCCCTTTCCGCCTTTCATGACCGGCTGGCAGGCAGGATGACATACGAGGTGCACGCCACGGACTTCCAGCCCGAGTCATCGCTTTCAAAAATGGTCGAAGACCACTTCGCCCTGCTCAAAACCGGTCCGGTTTTGACGTTTGCCTTCCGGGAGGCCGTATTCGCGCTTGCCCGTATCGAAGAGGAACTGGTAAAAGGGGAAAAAAGCGCCGATCCGTCCGATATCATCCGCGTGATCGACCGGGAAATGGCCGCCTCACCGGAACACTGGCGCTCCCACGTACGGGAAGACAGCGAGGATGTCCGCGTATTACGGATATACGGCCTGACGGACCGCATCCGCTATTACTGGAATAATCCCGCCGTTACCAATGCGTTTGCCTTGCTGATAAACAACCTGGCCCGGCCTATACCACTCGGCCTGATCAGCCAGTATTTTCCCGAAGCCTTCCGCGCCGTCATCGATGGCAAGCTCCCTGCCGAACCCCTTTTTCTTATCCGGCACCGGATCGTAGAAGCGCTAAACCCCTATATCACGGCCTGCTTTGGCAAGCGATGAATGGCAAAGATGGCCTGCAAAGGGTTCCCGCAGGGGAACGGCACGCCGTGCCTTAGAAGATCAATCTCAAGCATACCCGGCCGGTGTTCAGGTGCGATATTGGCGCCAGCAACAAAATTTTCCACCGGTTTTAAAAAAATTAATTTACTTTAACGTCAAGGTTGTTTTAGATTATGTTCCTCTTGACGCGCTTCATCATAAAACCTTTTTGAAAAAGAATGATACATACCATGCGAGACGATATCATAGAGACAAGATGGCACGGGCGCGGCGGCCAGGGCGCCATAACCGCGGCCAAGATTGTCGCCGAAGCGGCCTTTCGGTCTGGTTACAGCGGCGTGGTGATGGCCCCGACCTTCGGCACCGAAAGAAGGGGCGCCCCGGTATTTACATCCCTTAAATTTGCAAAGAACAAAATCTACGACCTGTCCCCGATTACGGTCCCGGACATGGTCATTGTTCTCGACCACCTGCTTTTGGAGGAGGTCGATGTTGCGGCCGGACTCAAGCCCGGGGGGCTGGTCGTTGTCAATTCCCCGAAGCCGCCCGAGGCATACCGCTTTGAGGGGATGCGCGTGGCCACGGCGGATGTGACGAACATCGCATTGAGCGGCGGGCTTCCGGCAGGCATTGTCAACACCGGTATCATCGGCGCCTTCGGAAAAGCGGCCGGCCTTATCCCCATCAATATCCTCTGCACGGCCATTGAAACGGAATTTGCCGGGAAAAACGGGAAGAAAAATGCCGAAGTCGCCCGGACCACCTTTGAAAATACCCGTGTTGGAGGCCTGTAACATGGAAAAGAAAACCCCATTTGCCGAAAGAAAATCCCACTCCGAACCCGGACCGGGCGACGGCGGGCGAACCGGTTCCTGGCGTGTTTTGCGGCCGATCATCGATCCTGAAAAATGCATTCCCGCAAAAACAAACAAAAAAGCCTGTTTCGCCTGCTGGCTGTACTGTCCGGACGGTGTCATCACCAAAACCCTTTTGCCGGCCATCGACTATGAATACTGCAAAGGCTGCGGCATCTGCGCGGAAGAATGCCCGTCCGGCGCAATCACCATGGTGGAAGAAACCCTTTTAATCATGGAAGAGGAAAAATAACCCAATGCATATTATTGAATCCGGCAACGTGGCCGCTGCTTTCGGTGTCAAGATGGCAGAAGCCGCCGTCATCGCCGCATATCCAATTACCCCCCAGACGCCGCTCACGGAAAAGCTGTCCGAACTGGTGGACGGCGGGGAAATGAATGCCCAGTATATCCCCGTGGAAAGCGAGCACAGCGCGCTTGCGGTCTGCATTGCCGCATCGAGCGCCGGTTCCCGAACCTTCACGGCCACCAGCGCCAACGGACTGCTTTACATGACTGAACAGCTTCACTGGGCCGCGGGCGCCCGCCTCCCCGTTGTCATGTGCGTGGTCAACCGGGGCATCGGCGCACCCTGGACGGTCTGGAACGATCACCAGGATGCCATATCCCAGCGGGATGCGGGGTGGATACAACTGTATGCCTGCGATCACCAGCAGATCTTTGACACGGTGCTCAAGGCTTTCCGCCTTGCCGAAACCGTCAGCGTTCCGGTCATGGTCTGCTATGACGGCTATATCCTGTCGCACACCTACATGCCATTTGAACTTCCGGACAAAGAAGCCGTCCGAAAGTTTCTGCCCCCTTTTGCGCCGGCATATTTTCTCGACCCAGAACGCCCCAAAAACCTGAACACCGTGACCCTTCCCGATGTCCGGCCAGATATTCGGGGGGAGACCGCCCCCGGTTACATGGAAATCCGCCACAACCTGCACATGGATATGCGAAAAAGCCTGGATGTCCTCTCGGATATCGAAAAAGAATTCAAGGACATTTTCGGAAGAGGGGGCTATCCGTTCATCGAGCCCTACCGCGTAAGTGACGCGGATTATGTGGCCGTTTGCATGGGATCGCTCTCATACCAGCTGCGCGACGTAATCGATATACTCCGGGCGGAGGGCATTTCTGTTGGCGTTGCCGGACTGCGCGTTTACCGGCCCTTTCCCGACAAGGCCATAGCGGATGCGTTCTCCCATAAAAAAGGGCTGATCGTATTTGAAAAAGCCCTGAGCTACGGCAACCAGGGCGCCCTTTTTGCCGACATCAAGTCCGCGTTGTACGCGAAAACCGACCGTCCGTTTGTGCGCAATTATATCCTCGGCTTGGGCGGGCGCGAGATTAAAACCACTGAACTTGCTGATGCTCTCAGAAATTCCTGCAAACCAACGTCCGCTACAACGGACCGGCCGGAATGGATCGGGCTGAAGATGTAAGGATAAACCAATGACCGCCAAAACCACTATTTTGAATCTTACCGACGAAGAATTCGTGCATCCCGGAAACCGCGCCTGCTCCGGCTGCGGACTGAGCATTATCTACAGAACCGCTTTAAAGGCGCTGGGACGGGACACCATCCTGGTGGTACCGCCAAGCTGCCTGACCGTGCTCCAGGGGCTATATCCCATTGCCGCCACCCAGCTTCCGTCCCTTAACGTCACCTTCGCATCCACTGCTGCAGCGGCAACCGGTGTTCTCGGCGCCCTTCGCGCCCAGGGCAGAGAAAACACCACCGTGGCCGCATGGGCGGGGGACGGCGGTACGGCGGATATCGGCCTGCAGGCCTTGTCCGGCGCATGTGAGCGGGGGGAAAATTTCATATTCTTCTGCTACGACAACGAGGCGTACATGAACACCGGCGTCCAGCGCTCCGGCACCACGCCACAGCATGTGCTCACCACCACGACCCCGATTTCGGGAAAGCCCCAGAAAAAAAAGGATGTCCCTGCAATTATGGCCGCCCACGGTCTGGATTACATTGCCACCGCATCCGCGGCCTATCCCATCGACCTCTACGACAAAACGATAAAGGCGAAAACATTCACCGGTCCCAGGTATCTTCATATCCATACCCCCTGCCCCGCCGGGTGGGGGTTTCTACCGCAGATGACCGTGAAAATCGGCCGGATGGCCGTTGAAACCGGGCTCTTCGACCTCTATGAAATTGAAAACGGCCGTTTCCGCCTCACGGGGCAGTCCGCGAAAATGATTGGCAAAAAGCGCCTGCCGGTCGGGGATTATTTCAAAACCCAGTCACGCTTCAAGGCGCTCACCGACGCGCACATCGAAGAAATTCAACAGGACGTGGACAGGAAATGGAACGCGTATGAAAACAACGACAGCCCCCGATAGTGCATGGGGGCTGCAAAAAACACTTCAATGCCGGTGCGCGGCAGAACCGCTCATCCTTCGTATATGACCGCCAGGATAACCGCCCTGTCTTTTTTCGCCGCAACCATGTGGGGCGTGGTGGACAGGTAATAGATGCTGTCGCCGGGGGCGAGCTCGAACATTTCCTCGTTTATTTTTACCAGCACGGCATTTTCCAGCACAAATATGAATTCTTCGCCTTCGTGGACCGACATCTCCTGCTCCGGGTTTTCCTCCAGGGTGACGAGCAAAGATTCCATATGCCGCCCTTGTACTTCCGGGGCCAGACTCTGGTAGGTGTAAAGGTTCTTTCCCTTTTTGGACGTAGAACGGGAGACCAGTTTTCTCTCATCCTTGCGGGTAACGGAATAAACCCGGTTTCCCACCCCGGACAACAGCCTTGAAAAAGCGGCGTCCAGCGCCTTGGAAAGCTTCACTATCACGCCGATCTGGGGTTGAATGTCCCCTTTTTCCATCCGGCTCAGCAGGTCCACATCAAACCCGGTCAGGTTCGCGATCTGCTCATAGGAAAGCCCTTTTTCTTCGCGAATCCGCCGGATCCGCTCCCCTATGGTGGCGCTGCTGACCTGCTCCCCGTTTCCGACATTACCGGTAAGCATCTCATACCGGTCACCGTCAATACTCATGGTTTTCCCCTTTTACCATCCGGCCTGTTGGTTTCCGCCTGAAAATGATCCCCTGCCGCATTCTTCAAAGGCAGCCCCATGCCGCCCCGAATGCTGATTCTACCGGCGCGGCGCGCATGTTTTTCCCTGTTTTTTTCCGGGCCATCTTCTTGAGAACAAGTATTATCCATACCAGAGTTTACGTTTTACGTCAATTATGAGGTCTCCCGATCGCAATTTCATACTATTTTTTTTCCCGCACGTCGGGTATACTATCTACATTATTGTAAAAAGGTTTTATATTCAACAGAATGCGGCCTGTAGACCAAAACGCCGTTTTCCACTTAAAAACAATATACAATGAGGCGGTTATGAAAGACATCCAGTACCATGCATGGCTCAATGAAGAAAAAGGGCACAGGGTCGTGACGAACTTGAAGAAAAACGGCTTTCAGGCGCATTTTACCGCCAGCGCCCAGGAAGCCATCGATCTGGTGCTCGAGATGGTCAAAGCAGATAACCGATTCGGCTTCGGCGGGTCTTCAACGACCCGCTATCTTGGTTTGCCCGGCCTACTGGAAGGGCTCGGAAAAACGGTTTACGACCACTGGCAACCTCCGGCGGAGGCTTCGGATCTGGAAATTCGAATGAAACAGGGGCGAAGCGACTGTTTCCTCTGCAGCGCAAACGCCATATCCGAAAGCGGTGAGATCGTTAACGTCGACGGGGTCGGAAACCGGACGAATGCGATGACCTTCGGATGCCCCCGTGTCATTATCCTGGCGGGCATCAACAAGGTTTCCCGCGACCTGGAAAGCGCCTTCAGACGAATTAAAGAAACCGCCGCGCCTATGCGGGCGAAAAGCCTGAATCTGGATACGCCCTGCGCCAAAAACGGCCTTTGCACAGACTGCAATTCCCCCCAGCGCATATGCCGGATCACGACAATTCTCCACAGAAAACCCATGATGACCGATATAACGGTGATCCTCATCAACGAGAATATCGGGTTTTAACGGAGCCTTCATATGGTCTCGATCCCCGGATACATGCTTTCCGGAAAACTCTATGAAAGCGCCAGGACTCTTGTTTTCCGAGCCTTTAGCATATCGGATCAAAAACCCGTTATTATAAAATGCATCAACCCGGCAAACCGGGAAAAAGCCGATATCGACCGCTTTGAACGGGAATACCGGATATCGCGCAAATTGGACGACCGAGGCATTGCCCGATGCCTGGGCATGGAAAGACCGGACAACCGGCCTGCCATGATTTTTGAAGATATACGGGGCGTTTCCCTGGATAAAATCGAAGACTATGAAAAAAGCGACACCGTTGCCATCCTCAAACTGGCTGCCGCACTCGCCGGGGCGATCGGCCGGGTACACAGCCGGGGCATTATTCACAATGACATAAATCCTTCGAACATCGTGCTACACCCGGGTACGGGGCGGATAAACCTCATCGACTTCGGCCTTGCGACCGAAGCCGCCGGTGAAGGCGCCCTTCTGAAACATGCGGAGCTTCCCCTGGGGACCCTTCCCTATATTTCCCCGGAACAGACCCGCCGGATAAACCGCGCCATCGACTATCGAACGGACATGTACTCCTTCGGGATCACCTTCTACCAGATGCTGACGGGGCGGCTGCCGTTTTGCGGCAATGACAGCCTCGAAATCATGCATGGCCATATTGCCGGAACACCCGTAGCCCCCGACAAAATACGACCCGGCCTTCCTCCTGCGGTATCCCGGATCGTTGAAAAACTCATGGCGAAAGCCCCGGAAGACCGTTACCAAAGCGTCCATGGGGTAATTTCCGACATTTCGCTGTGCATCCGGGCTATAAAAGAAAACCGCGATATACAAACATTTACACCCGGCCGGAAAGACTTCGCAGAAAAATTTGTTATCCCCCAACGGCTTTATGGCCGGGAAAAAGAAATCAAAACACTTTTTACCGCATACAAAAGGGTTTTGGGCGGCGGCTCCGAAATGCTTCTGGTATACGGCGCCTCCGGTATCGGCAAATCCTTTTTGATATCGAAATTCCGAAGATCGCTTCCCATAGATCAATGCCGGTTTATTTCCGGAAAATGCGACCAATACAAACACAACCTGCCATACACATCGATTATCGATGCGTTTTCGGATCTCACGGCCCGGATCCTGACCGAAAGCAGGGAAGACATCAATCACTGGAAGCAAAAAATTTTACGGGCGATCGGATCGGACGCTCGGGTACTGATCGACTGCATCCCGGATTTGGCCCTTATTATCGGAAAGCAGCCCGCCACCGATGTCAAAAGCCGGTTTACAACGGTCTTTTTGAACTTCATCCGCGTTTTCGCCGTGCGAGGACAGCCCCTTCTCCTTTTCCTCGATGACCTGCAGTGGGCGGACAGTGCCACCCTGAACCTCCTTAAAACCTTGGTATCCGGGCCAGAAACGCCTAATCTCCTGGTCATCGGTACCTTCCGGGATTCCCCCTTCGACAACATCCAAGAGTTTTCCGGCGTGCTCAAAAAAATGGAAACATCCGACACCCGCATCACGCGCATCCACCTGGAACCCCTTTGCCCGTCGGCCATCAACCATCTTGCAACCGATACCCTGCACGCCGACCGGGCTGACACCCTTTTGCTGTCAAAAACCATATCCGCCAAAACCGGGGGGAATCCCTTTTTTATAAAAGAATTTTTAAAGACCGTGCAACGGGAAGGGGGAATCTCTTTTGACCGGCAATCCTGCCGGTGGCAATGGAATCTTGCGTCGATACAAAAAATGTCGATAACGGACAACGTGGTCGACCTGCTGATACGAAAAATTGACCACCTTCCTGCCGAGGTCGTAAGACTGATGATGTTTGCGGCCTGTATCGGCAGCCGGTTTCATTTTCGGACGCTCTTTCTGATCAGCCACACGGATGAAAATGAAACCGCAGACCTTTTGTTCCAGGCAGTTGAAGCCGAACTGATCGTGCCTGCCGGCGACAACAATGCTTACGCGCTTCTCCCCGCTGCAACAAAGCGCACAGAAAAGTCCCGGCGCCAACAAACGGAATTCAAATTTGCCCATGACAGGGTCCAGGAAGCGGTATACCGGATGTTTTCATCCGAAGAAAAGAAAAAGATTCACCTGCGCACCGGCCTTCTCCTGCTTGCCACAACGCCCGAAGACAAACGGAGGGACAACCTTTTCACCATTGTAACCCATTTCAACATTGCCGAAAGCAGCCTCCATGACATCGGTGAAAAACTGCTGCTGGCGCAGCTGAACCTGGAGGCCGGACAAAAGGCGATGCAATCGGCCGCGCACAACAATGCCCTTGCCTATTTTGCAAGCGCCGTAAAAATGCTGCCGGAAAACAGCTGGGATCACCATTATGAACTGACCCGTTCCATCCACATGGAATATGCCCGGTGCGAATACACAAACCACATGATATCGCTGGCGGAAAGCCGTTTGCGGTTCATGCTGGAAAACATTCCAACGGCGCGCGAAAAAGTGGAAATCTACCAGATGATTTCCCGGATTCTCGAAAATCAGGGCCACTATGAAGAATCCCTGCAAGCCGGCATCCTCGCACTCAACCTGCTGAATCTGCAGATACCGGCTGCCCCCGACAAAAGGTGCCTTTTCCTGAAAACCATGAAAATCCGGCTGGTCTTCAGGATCCGGAGCCAGAAAGATCTCGAGCGTCTCGGCCGAATGGAAGATCGACGGATGCTGGCCATCATGGATACCCTGAACGAAACCATCGGCCCCGCTATGGCCTGCAACCGCGCCTGCGCCATGTATATCATCCTCAAAATGGCCGAATTCACAATAAAATACGGCAGATCCGTCCACTTTCCCCTTGTATCTGCCGCTGTCAGCGCGATCCTTTCTGCAAACTCCGGAGACTATCCCGCCGGATACGCATGCAGCCGCCTGTCCCTTGCTCTGGCCCAAGACAGTGCAGACAAAAGCCTCCGGTGCAAAACCCTTTTTTTCTTTGCCAGAAGCGCCAACCACTGGGGTCGGCATGCAATTACCAGCCTTGAGCACTACGCCATCGCCCAGCACGATGCCCTGGTATCGGAAAACCCGGTTTTTTCTTCCTGGGCGGCTGTCTGCCGCGTGACAGTGTCCATCGTCACGGGGAGCAGCCTCACCGACGTAACCGCTGAAATCGACAAATGCGACCGGTGGCTAAGGCGGGCGGGGCATGGCGACATGCGCTTTTTGTGTGAAATGTTTGCCGGCTACGTATCGGCCCTTCAAGGCGCCGGGCAGGATAGTGCCGATTTTGGCGGCAAGGGATTCGACGAGATCTCATTTATTCGGAACGCGGCAGAAAACGGCTGCTGCAAGGAGGCTGTTGCCTTTTACCATATTCTGAAAATGCAGCTGTACTTCCTTGGCGGGCAATATAATAAAGCGATTGAAACGGCCGACCGCCTGGCAGACCGGGCCTCAAACATAAAAGGCCTTGTATTTTTGCCGGATTATTATTTTTACCAGGCCCTTTCCATGGCCCGTATCTATGCCGCCAGATCACGGCGGGGGAAAAAAAAGGTGCTGCGCCGCATGAAGCGCATCGAAAAACGCTTTCGGACATGGGCGGCCGCCTGCCGGGAAAACTATCATCACAAGCATTTGCTTCTATGCGCTGAGACCGCCCGGATCACGGGACGCGCAGAGGCTGCTCCGGCGCTTTACCAGTCAGCGATCCGTTTTGCAATCCAATACGGCTACATGCAGGACGAGGCAATTGCAAACGAGTGCAGTGCCTTTTTTTTCCTGGAGCGCGGCAACACAGAAACCGCACACGAATGTATGGCAAGGGCCCACCTCGCCTATCTCACCTGGGGGGCAACCGGCAAAGCCTCCCGGCTTGAAACCGACTTTCCCCTTCTTTTCCCTTCTGCCGCCGCAAAAACTGCCGCGGCATCCCAGCCGCCGGACCACTCCGCCGCTCATTTCCACAATTGGTTTGACTGGCGCTCCATATTGAAAACGTTCCGGTCGATTTCACGGGAAATCGACCGGACGACCCTGATCCAGACGATAATGACGTGTATCATTGAAAATGCCGGCGCACAGCGGGGAATCCTGCTTCTGAACAGGGACGGGGATCTGTTTGTCGAGGCAGAGCGCCGGATGGAATGGCGACACGTCCGCTTGACCCCCTCGACCCACTTGTCTGAATATGCTTCGATTCCATCGTCCGTTATCCACTATGCCGCGCGCAAATTGCGGCCGGTCATTATCACCGATGCCCATTCCTCGCACCTCTTTTCCAATGATCCGTATTTTGCGGGCCAAACGAAAAAATCAGTGCTATGCAGTCCCGTTTTATACCAGGGAAGGCTGAAGGGCATTATCTATCTCGAACATGACGGCGCGTCCGCCATATTCACAAAAGAACGGGTATTCACCATCGACATGCTCTCCGCCCAGGCCGCCATTTCCCTGGAAAACGCCATGCTTTATTCGCGCCTGAAGGACTCTGAAAACAAGTACCGGTCCATATTTGAAAATGCCGTTGAAGGCATATTCCAGGTCACCCGGCAAGGCACCTTTATCAGCGTAAACCAAAGCCTCGCAGACATTCTCGGGTACGACACCCCCGACGAACTGATTGACTCCAAAACAAATGTGGTCGACCTGTTTTTTTTCGATTCGAAAAGGAAAAAACTGTTTGCCCAGCAGCTGCGTAAAAAGGGACAGATAAGAGGATTCGAGGGCAATGGAAGGCGCAGGGACGGCAGCCCTTTCTGGGTATCCGTGTCCGCACGCGCCGTTTTCGACGCACAGGGGAAAATTGTCTATTTTGAGGGATCGGTGGTCGACATTGCCCTTCGCAAGCAAAAAGAGGAGGCCGAACGGCAGAAAAAAGCCGCAGAAGCGGCGGCCCACGCAAAAAGCATTTTTCTGGCCAACATGAGCCACGAGATACGAACACCGATAAACGCCATCATCGGCTTAAGCGGGCTGTCGCTGATGAACGGAGTCGAAGGAAAACACAAGGAGTATATCACGAAAATAAACCATTGCGCTTCTTCTTTGCTCAAAACCATCGATGACATCCTTCATTTTTCAAAATTCGAAGCAGGGCGGGTGGCGCTGGAGAATATCGACTTTACGATCCCCGGCATTATGGAAAAGATTCACGCCCTGTTTATGCACCAGACAACAGAAAAAGACATTGCCCTGCGGTTTCGGATCTCAAAAAACATACCGCCGGTGCTTATTGGCGATCCCTTCCGGCTGGGACAGATTTTGACGAATCTGGCGGCAAATGCATTCAAGTTTACCGAAAGCGGCCGGATAACCATCGGCGCAAAATGTGTCGCGCGAAGCAAAGACGCCGTCCGCCTGCATTTTTTCGTGTCCGATACCGGTACAGGTGTAAATGAAGCCGATATTTCCCGCCTTTTCAATGCTTTTTCCCAAGCGGACAATTCCACGTCAAGGCGTTACGGCGGAACCGGCCTGGGGCTTGCCATAAGCAAAAATATTGTAGCGCTGATGAACGGCAAAATATGGGCAAAAAACAATCCGGACAAGGGGGCTGCATTCTGTTTCGAGGTCGACGTCGGCTACAGGGATACGCCGGCCAGAATCCCTGGTATCAAAAAGAGGGTGCCTGCAGAAGCCGCCCGCAAAGACGATGAAACAAAGAAAATTCAGGCAGCAGCGGGTATACGGCTTTTGCTTGTCGATGACAACGCCATTAACCGGGAGATCATGCCGGATATTCTGGAAAGTGCCGGCTATATCGTGGATACGGCTTCCAACGGCAGGGAAGCCATCGCCAAAGCGGCTTTAAAATACTACGATGCTGTACTGATGGATTTGCAGATGCCCGTAATGGACGGGTTTCAAACCGCCGATACAATGCGCCAAAACCCGGGTAACGAAAATCTTGTCATCATCGCCATGTCCGCCCACGCAATGGAAGATTACCGCATGCAGTGCATTCATGCCGGAATGGCCGATTATATTCCCAAACCGGTAGACATGACCCGGTTACACGGCATTCTTGCCCGACTCCCCCGTAAGGGCCGAAGTATGGCCAAAATCGCATCGTCCGCTTCTTTACTCCCCTGAAAGGAAAAGTTAAAATACCTATTGCATGTTCGTTTTGTTTTTGGTAATTCAATATTCCTAACAGGATCATGAACAACGCCTTGCGCTTCAATATTTAAAGGTTTTAAAAGTTCATACGGGAAAAACAATTAGTACGGAAAGGAGATTTTTCCTACCTATCCAAAACAAGGCGCAACGAACCCAAAAAAATGGAACAAAGGAAATGAAACGAAAAAAGAAAACCAGCAGCGAATTGATCGTGGATGCCCTGCGAACCGGGGAAAAGCTAAAACTATCTGAAATAACAAAGCTTATGTCTCAGTATGCGGGCACGGACATTAAAATCCAGAATGTTTCAAGCACAATGGCAAAGCTGAGCGATAGTGACAAAACGGAGATAGGCCATTTCATCAGCAGGCAAAAAACAAAACAAGGATATGTCTACAAGCTGGCGGACGAGGCCCTGGCGCTCACTCCGGAACAGACATACGGCCTTATCCGCAAAGTGGGCAAAGACCGCTTCACGCTCAAAGATGCGCTCGAACTGGCCCCGGCCCTGAAGAAGCATGTCAAGGGGCACGGGAAACCGCGCCGGGCAAGCAGCAAGCAAACCGTAGGGGAAGCGGCCGGATCGGATGAAACCGGGAAAGCGGGGATCGAATTCTCCATCGGCGCTTCGCGTCCGGGAAAGAATGGTTCCGAAGAAGATCCATTGGCCCAGGTCATTGCCAAACTCACCGACGGCAACCTGAATATCAACGTCAATGTCAATATCCGGCTTATCGGATTTGAATAATCCCGTGCAAAACCGGTTTATCCGTCGTCGCCGCTGCCCGATGGGGATCTGTCATCAAAGAGTTCCAGATCCGGCATGCGCTCCGCAATGTTTTTCGTCACCGCGCAAACGAAGTCTTCCTGATCCACGCCATAGCGCACCTTACCGTCCAACGTTCTGACGGCGAGGGTTTTTGCATTCTTTTCCTTTTCCCCCACGGTGACGATCAGGGGTGTTTTTACAAGCTGCGCTTCACGCACCTTGCGATTGAGGCTTTCCGTACGGTCATCGACCCTGGAGCGTATTCCCGCCATGGTGAAAACGCGGTTTACAGCCCCTGCATAGGGGATCAGGGAATCATTGATCGGCAGGATTACGGCCTGCAACGGTGCAAGCCACAAGGGAAAGCTGCCTGCATAATGCTCCACCAGTATCCCCAGGAACCGCTCGATGGATCCGTAAATGACCCGGTGTATCATCACCGGCCGGTGCTTTTCATTGTCTTCGCCGACATAGGACAGGTCGAAGCGCTCCGGCAGCGACATGTCGAGCTGAATGGTGCCGCACTGCCAGGTCCGGCCGATGGCGTCCTTGATATGAATATCGATTTTCGGGCCGTAAAAGGCGCCATCCCCCTCATTGACAAAATAATCCGCACCGTAGGAGGCAAGGGCGCCTTTCAATCCGTCTGTCGCCTGCTCCCACTGGGCGTCCGAACCGATGGATTTTTCCGGACGGGTGGAAAGCTCCAGGTGAAAGCCTAGGCCGAAGGCGGAATACATTCGCTCAACCAGTTTCAACACGCCCAGGATTTCATCTTCGATCATGTCCGGCGTCATGAAAATGTGCGCATCATCCTGATGAAAAGCCCTTACCCGGAACAGGCCGGACAGCACCCCTGAAAGCTCGTGCCGGTGCACCAGACCGATTTCCGCGGCCCTCACCGGGAGATCCCTGTAGGAATGCCTTTTCCGCTTGTAAAGAAGCATGCCCCCCGGGCAGTTCATGGGCTTAATCGCGGATTCGGTTTCATCGATGGTCAGGGTGTACATGTTTTCCCGATAATTTTCCCAGTGCCCGCTCTGCTCCCAGAGGCTCCGGTTCAAAATAATTGGCGTCTTGGTTTCCACGTAGCCCGCGGCGCGGTGTTCTTCCCGCCAGTAATCGATCAGGGCGTTCCACAATTCCATGCCCCCGGGATGAAAAAAGGGCATTCCCGGCGCCTGGTCGCTGAAAGAAAACAAATCCAGGGCCGCACCGATTTTCCGGTGGTCCCGCTTTTTTGCCTCTTCCAGGAAGTTCAGGTAATCCGTAAGGGGTTTCTTTTCGAAAAACGCGGTTCCGTATATACGCTGCAACTGGGGGCGCGCTGGGTCGCCGCGCCAGTATGCCCCGGACACCTTCATGAGTTTGAAGGCCTTGATAAACCCTGTATCCGGCAAATGCGGCCCCCTGCAGAGATCGGTAAAATCCCCCTGCGTGTAAAAGGATATGGCCCCCTCGTCAAGCTCCGAAATAATCTCCTGCTTGTAGGGATCGTTTTTGTAAAAAGCCAGGGCTTCGTCCCTGGAGACTTCTTTGCGCCGGATCGGCAGCTTCGCCTTGATGATCCGCTTCATTTCCGATTCGATTTTCGGAAAATCCTCCTCGGATATGGGTTTCATGTCAAAGTCGTAATAGAAGCCGTTTTCTATAACCGGGCCGATGGTGAGTATGGCATCCGGGTACAGGTTGCATACGGCCTGCGCCATAACATGCGCTGCTGTGTGACGCAGAATCTCCAAGGCCTCGGGGTCCTTTTTGGTGACAAAGCGTACTTCCGCATCATTTTCTATGACAAAATGCATATCGACCATTTTGCCATTGACTTCCATTGCCACGCAATTTCCAACGAAGCCCTCGGAAATCGCCCCTGCAACGGCGAATCCATCAACAGGTTCTTCAAAACGTTTTTGGGCACCGTCCGGCAGTGTTATATTGATCATTGACTGTCCACTCATAATCATTAATATAATAAGAAAAAAACCCGGTGTTTACTTTTATGCTGGTAAACGTTATGTAAGCAACTTGCTTCCGTCGGTCAAGGAAAAAGTCTTTGCGCAGACACAGCCCCAATGCGGAAGAATCGGCCCAAAAAGCATACGGACAACCGATACCATATAACTTATAACTTACAACCTACAACCTATAACCTATAACCTATAACCTACAACCTACAACTTACAACAGAACCCAATGGTTACCGGAACACCTCTTTATATCACATCCGCAGATGCGCTTGACAAGGCTGTCGCGAAAATGTCCGGCGCGCCCCTGGTGGCCGTGGATCTTGAAGCGGACTCCATGTATCATTTTACGGAAAAGGTTTGTCTCCTCCAGATGGCTGCAAACAGATCCTGCTTCATTATCGACCCCCTGGCCCTTACGGACCTGTCCGCGCTTGCCCCCTTGTTTGCCGACAGCGCTATTGTCAAAATTTTTCACGGGGCCGATTACGACGTGCGAAGCCTCTACAGGGATTTTGGATTTCACATTGAAAATCTTTTCGATACAGAGCTGGCATGCCGGTTTCTTGGATATTCCCACTCCAGCCTGGAAGCGGTTCTAAAAAAGCATTTCGATGTGGTCCTCGACAAGAAATACCAGAAAAAAGACTGGTCCATACGGCCGCTGCCCGAAGAAATGATCGCCTATGCCGCAGACGATGTCCGCTACCTGGCGGACCTTTACCGTAAGCTGAGTGCGGCCCTGGCGGAGAAAGACCGCCTTGGCTGGGTGATTGAGACCTGCGAAGACCTCTGCCGTGTAAGATCCGGTGAAAACAACGACGTTGATCGACCGCTTTTTATGAACATCAAAGGCGCAGGCCGGCTCGACCCGCAAAGCCTTGCCGTGCTTGAAAAACTGGCGCAGTTCCGGCAAAACGCCGCGGAAAAAAAGGATCGCCCCCCTTACAAGATCATGAGCAACAGCGCCATGTTGGATTTGGCGCAAAAAAAACCGGAAAACACCGCCCGGCTTCACCGGTCAGGCATTTTGAGCAAAAAGCAATGCCAAATGTACGGCGACACAATTATACAGGCGGTCACGGACGCCCTTGACATGTCGGAAGAAGCATTGCCGGTCTATCCGAAAACAAAAAAGCACCCCGTCTCACCGGCCGTCACGCGCCGCATCGACGCACTCAAGCAATGGCGCAAAAGCAAAGCGGGCCAGCTTGAAATTGATCCGGCAATGCTTATCAACAATGCAGTGATACAAAAAATCGCCGGAGAGGCCCCCCAAAGCGTAGGGGATTTGAAATCGATTGACACGCTGAAAAACTGGCAAATCGACGCTTTCGGCGAACAGTGGATTGATGTGATGGCAAAAACAGGATAAACGAATGGAATACATATTTTTCGATTCCAAAGACGGCGTTCGGCTCGAAGGCTTATGGCACGGAGAAAAAAATTCGCCGGCGGCGATAATCACCCATCCCCACCCGCTTTACGGCGGCACCATGAATAACTATGTACTTGACATCATTGAATCGGCCTTTCTGGAAAAGGGGTATGCCACACTGAGATTCAACTTCCGGGGGGTTGGAAAAAGCAGCGGCAGCTATTCGGATGGTAAAGGAGAAATTGACGATGTCATCGGCGCCGTTTCATTTGCAGAGGAAAACGGGGCGGACCGGCTCGTTCTTGCCGGGTACTCATTCGGCGCATGGGTAAACGCCCAGGCCCAGGCATATATGCAACCGACGGAAATGGTCATGATCTCCCCACCGGTAGCAATGATGGATTTTTCAGGGGTCGCATTTCTTCCCGCCCTGAGACTTGTCGTCACCGGCGAAAACGATGAAATCGCTCCTCCGGAAACAATCCAAAAGCATCTTGCCCTTTGGAACCCGGAAGCGACGCTGCGCATAATTGAAAACGGTGATCATTTTTATGGCAGCAGCCTACCTGCACTCAAGGCGATACTGAAGGAAAATACAGTGTAGCAGCGAACACCGAAAGGCGACCATCAACCTACAACTTACAACTTACAACCTACAACCACCATGGACCAGACAACCCTGCTATATGAAATCAGCCAGGCGCTGAACAGGCACACGGACCTGAAAAAATCCCTGTACAACGTGCTCGACCTGTTGTCTTCAAGCATGAACATGGTCCGCGGCATGATTACCATCCTGAATCCCCTTCGCGAAGAAATCAGCATCGAGGTCGCCCACGGCATTCCCAAAAGTGCCATGATGAAAGGGGTGTACAAGCTGGGCGAAGGGATTACCGGGCAGGTGATACAAAACGGAAAAGCGGTCTCCATCGCAAAAATCAGCGAATCGGAACAGTTTTTAAACCGGACCGGCACACGGAAAGGGGATGCGGGCCGGGACCTTTCGTTTTTCTGCGTGCCTGTTAAAAACGAGCAGCAGGTCATCGGGGCGCTTAGCGTGGACAAACCCTATGACAGCAGCTATTCCCTGATGGAAGGGGAAAAATTTTTAAGCGTCGTCGCCGCCATGATTGCCACAAAGGCAATCCATCTCGAACGGATACAGCGGGAAAAAGAAAAGCTGGAAGCGGAAAATGAGCGGCTCCGGATGGAACTGGAAAAAAAATACCGCATCAAAAATATCGTGGGCAACTCCAACAAGATGCGGGAAGTCTACCAGATGATCTCCCAGGTAGCCCGCAGCAATGCCACGGTTCTCATACGGGGAGAATCCGGCACCGGGAAGGAGCTGGTGGCAAATGCCATCCACTACAACAGCCACCGCACAAGCCAGCCCTTTATTAAAGTCAACTGCGCCGCCCTGCCGGCAAACCTGATCGAAAGCGAGCTCTTCGGCCATGAAAAGGGCGCATTTACGGGGGCACTCCACCAGAAACCCGGAAAATTTGAATTGGCAAACAAGGGGACGCTTTTTCTAGACGAAATCGGTTCCATTACCACCGATGTCCAGGCAAAGCTGCTGCGGGTTCTGCAGGAAAAGGAATTTGAGCGGGTCGGCGGCAACAGGACATTAAAAGCGGACGTCCGCATCATTGCCGCCACCAACAAGAATCTGGAGCAGGCGGTGACGGACAATGTCTTTCGAAGCGACCTGTACTACCGGATCAATGTTTTTCCCATATACATGCCCCCTCTGCGGGAGCGAAAAACGGACATACTGGTACTTGCGGATTATTTTCTGGAAAAATACGCCCGGGAAAACGGCAAGGAAATCATACGGTTCTCCACGCCGGCCATCGACATGTTCATGGCGTATCACTGGCCCGGCAATGTCCGCGAACTGGAAAACTGCATTGAAAGGGCCGTTTTGTTATGCGAAAACAAAGTTATTTACGGCTATCATCTGCCCCCCACCCTTCAGACCGCTTCGGAATCGGAAACCCTCCCCTCACAGACCCTGGAAGGCGCGGTTGAAAAGCTCGAGAGGGAAATGATCATCGAAGCGCTCAAGCACACCCGGGGGAACATATCGGGTGCGGCGAAGATGCTGGGATCCACCATTCGAAAAATTTCGTATAAAATCGAAAAATACCAGATCAACCCGCGGACGTACAATTGATCACGGGCACGGCGCGCCGTGCCCGTACAACGTCTTTCCGCTGCGCTCTCCGAGATCCAGCTTCCTGCTTTTCCTCCCTACAGGGCGGTTTTGCCCCGCTCTCCTGTACGAATCCGGACGGCATCCTCGATATCCTGGACAAAGATCTTGCCGTCACCGATTTTCCCCGTATAGGCGGTTTTTATGATCATTTCGATCACCTGCTCCTTGACTTCATCATCCACCACGATTTCGATTTTCAGCTTGGGAACAAAATCCACGGCATACTCGGCGCCCCTGTAAACCTCCTTGTGCCCTTTCTGCCGGCCGTACCCCTTTGTCTCTGAAACCGTCATCCCTTGTATCCCGATATCGGAAAGCGCCTCTTTAACATCATCGAGCTTGAAAGGCTTGATTATTGCTTCTAATTTTTTCATTTCCGCCTGCTCCCTGTTTAATTATCCATCCATGACCGAATCCGCCAAATCGCGAAATATTGAAGACAGAACTTGCCGCAAACCGACTTCCCCTGTTTTCGCTCCTTCTTTGTACCCGGAAAAATATATTTCCCGGATCTGTCATATTTCATTTGAAAAAAAAGATGCAAAAAGGTATGGCAAACAAATATAATCACATCTATAATCACAAATCACAACTATAATACGGATACACATAAATCGCATATCCGGGATCATCCTATTTTTGAAATAAGATGGCGTTCTCTCCCTTCCCGGAAAACAATGACGATCAACTGCTTCAAGCGGCATACGATACGGTTGCGCTCGTAAAATATCTATGAATGGCTATGGTAATAGTATAATAATTCCATTAAGTCAACCGGCCCTTTTATTGGCCGTCCATCCAGCGGTTACATGGAACGCCGGTCTCCGGGGAAGATTCAATGGCGATAAAATTATTTATTGAGCCAGACGGTACGGTGACAATGTCCTGCGCCCAATGCAGCAGGACCAAAACCCTTAATGCCTCCCGCTTCATGGATCATACGAAAGTAAAGGTCAAATGCCCCTGCGGGCACGTCTCAACCTTTGACCTGGAAAAAAGGCGGCACTACCGTAAGCAAACGGATCTGCGAGGGACATACCGGGTTATTCACAGCGAAAGCAGCCGGCCCGATTCGGGCGTCATGACAGTGACGGACATCTCCAGGCACGGCGTATGCATGAAATTCAATTCTTTTCCAGTTGTTGCCATCGGCGATATCATCGGCATCAATTTCCATCTTGACGACAAAAACCGATCCCTCGTGGACCGCGAGGTAGTGGTACAAAATATCCGTGCGCCATACATTGGCGCGAAGTTTCAGCATTCAAGCAGCATGGACAATGTGATCGGGTTCTACCTGTTTAAGTAGGTTGTAAGTTGTGACGACTTCGCAAAAAGTCCAATATCTGCGTTGCGCACAATTTTTGAAGAATCTCACGTACGGCTAAGTACTATCAATTCTTCAAAAATTGCACGCGCCTTGATCTTGAACTTTTTTCAAAGCCGTCTGATCACGACTTTTTACAGGACCTTCAGTTGTAGCTTGCAGGCGATGGATACGGATCGGTATGTCCATTGATAAATGCAAAAATGAATATACTTTACAACGTACAACGTATCACTTATCACCGGCCCCCAGATAAAAATCCCATAACCGAATGACGCGCCTGCGCAACTCCCTGAACCGTTTTTCCGGCAAAATGGCCTTTTTCTCCTGCAGCGTCAACCGGTGCACAAAGTGACGATAAATCAGGTATGCCTGCTTCAGGGAATGCGCCGTGATATCATCGATGATATTTGCAAGCGCCAGCGCATTGAGCTGGCGAACCACGTCGGTCCACTGCACAAGGGTTTCATGCGCACCGGCATGAAGCAGCACAAGGTACTGCACCAGAAACTCGATATCGACAATGCCGCCCGGGTCCTGCTTCAAATCAAAACGGCCGGCAGTGTCGGAAGGGCGCGTTTTACTCATTTTTTCACGCATTTCAAGAACTTCCCGTGCCAGTTTCGCCTTGTCCCTCCCCATGGCGATAATGCGCCTGCGGACCTCCTTGAACCGCCGGCAGACCTCCCGGTCGCCATTGACGGGACGGGCCTTGATAATGGCCTGGTGCTCCCAGTTCCAGGCCTGGTTTATCTGGTACTCCTCGAAGGCATCCACATGACTGACGAGTATGCCCGCATTTCCGCTCGGCCGCAGCCGCATATCAGCTTCGTAGAGTTTTCCAATGGATGTGGGCGTGGAAAGAAAATGAATGATCCGCTGCCCGAGTCTGGCATAAAATTCGGAATCATATAATGAATGGAAGGCACCCCCGCTGGTCTGGCCATGCGTTGCGGTGTGCAGGAAAACAAGATCCAGATCCGAACCATAGCCCAGCTCGATACCGCCCAGTTTTCCGTATGCGATGGTCGCAAAACCCCTGACGTCTTCGTTTTCCCCCGCAAGATGGGACGGTTTTCCATACCGATCCGTCAATTGCCGCCAGGAGATGTCCAGGGCCTTGTCCACAACGGTTTCCGCAAGAAATGTCAGCCTGTCGCTGACTTTCATAAGCGGAAGATGGCCGGTTGCATCAGCGGCGACGATCCGAAAGGTATTGATCTGCTTGAAAACGCGCACTTCATCCATCTGGCGTTCGACATCGTCTTTTGGAACCATTTCAAGGCGCTTTTCCAGCTCTTCGGCAAGCGCTTCCTTGTCCAGCGGTGCATACAGAGAACGCATGTCCAGCAGCTCGTCCAAAAGAAGGGGATGCTTGCATAAAAAAGTGACGATCCAGGGGCTTATCCGTGCCAGCCGAATGAGGTGATCCAGCGAGCCCGGATTTTCCAGAAGCAGGGCGATATAGCAGCTGCGCCGGATGATCGACTCAATGAGCGGAACAATGCGCTCCAGTACCAGCAGGGGGCGGTCTGTTTTCACCGATGCAGCCAACACCAGGGGCATCAAGCGGTCCAGGCGGTCATGGACAAGGCTTCCGATTTCATCGCCGATGTTGATGTTCCATATTCTCTCCAGGGCCGCGAGCACTTTTTCCGGATGATCGAAACCCGAATCTGCCAGGATACGGATATTTTTTTCGTGATCATCCGGATTCTGCCAGACGGTTTCGAGCAGCCCGGCATCAATATCTTCGGAATCGGACGATTCAGGGGCCAGGAGATCAAGAAAATGGGAATGGACCCGTTCCATATGCATGCGCAATTGCTCGCGGAAATCCTGCAGGTTTTCATATCCCATACCATAGGCGATGATGGCCTTTCCGGCTTCATCTGCCGGAAGGGTGTGCGTCTGCATGTCATTGTACATCTGAAGACGGTTTTCCGTATTGCGCAGAAAGATATACGCCGCCGACAGTTCATCATATACGGTCCGGGAGATGCCGCGGTCCGCGGCCATGAGCGACAAAACCTTGAGCAGGTTTCTCTCCTGGTAGCCCGGATTGATGCCGCCGCGGATCAACTGGAATACCTGCCCGAAAAACTCGATTTCGCGAATCCCGCCCGAACCGTGCTTGATGTTATTTTTCAGGCCTTTTCGAACGACCTCGCGCTCAATCTTGTTTTTCATTTCGCGAAGAGATTCAAACGTACCGTAATCCAGGTACCTCCTGAACACGAAAGGGCGCAGCCTCTCAAGGAGAAGCCTGCCCGCGTCAAAATCCCCGGCCACGACCCTTGCCTTGATAAGGGCATACCGCTCCCACCCCCGTCCGAACATCTGGTAATAGTTTTCCATGGCGTCAAAACTCATCACCAGAGGGCCGGCATCCCCGTAAGGCCGGAGACGCGTGTCCACCCGAAACACATGTCCGTCAACCGTGGATTTGGCCAAAATATCAATCAGGCGCCGGGCCAGCCGTGAAAAAAATTCCTCATTGGTAATGCTGGTTGTTTTTCCAACGGTTTCCCCCGATTCCGGAAAGGCGAATATCAGGTCGATGTCGGACGAAAAATTCAGCTCGTACCCCCCGAGTTTCCCCATTCCGATAACGACCAGCCGTTGAGGCTCCCCTTCATGCGACGTCGGGATTCCGTAAATACCGCAGAAACTGTCGTAAAGAGCTTCAAGCGCATCGGTCAGACAGGCATCCGCAAACAAGGAAAGGTCGGCCAGGGTTTCGTGCAAATCCGCCTCCCCGGTCAGATCGCGCCATGCAATGCGCACCATTTCCCTGGTTCGGAGCTTCCGGAGCGCCGAAGCAAGACTCGTCTCATCGGTTGCCGCACCGGCGGAAATCGCCGTCTTTTTCCGGTATTCCCCCGGCTCGTATGAACGCTGTAAATCGCCGGAGTCCAACAGGTCTTTCAGGAGAGAAGGGGTTCGTATGAAGCATGCGGCGACGAATTCGCTGAGGGCAAACACCCGGAAAAGCATGCCAGGCAGGCCGTTATCGTCGGGAAGGTCAACGCCTTGATCATTTGCGGCGGAAAAACAGGCCGCAACTTTTCCCCTGGCCCTGTCCCGAATCGTATCCGGCAGGTTCAACTCCATTGTAAGGGGTCTCAATTCTCTTTCCGGTTTTCTCATCACCAATTTCCCGCCGGTTCGGCGTAACCGCAGAGACTATAAAGCGGAAGCCGCTGTGTGTCCCATTGCGTACCGCGCAAAAAACGTGTCCCTGAGATAACGGTTGTCAGGGTTTGAAAAAAAGGACCGCATCAGAGCAATGCTCTCCTCCCGCAGCACATTGCCGACGATCGCCAGGTCGATATCCCGGTACAGAGGCGGCATTTCGTAACGATTGCACCGTGTGCCGCCCCCCATGACATCTTCGAATGCATAAACGATGCGGTGGATGCCGGAGATCAGGATAGCCCCGAAGCACATGAGGCACGGTTCGAGGGTGCTGTAAAGGCAAAGCCGTTCTTTCGGGATATCCAGCGGGCTGTTGACAAGATGCCGCAGTGCGACAATCTCGGCGTGATCGATTTCGTTTGCCATTGCTCCCCGACTGGCGATACGGAATCCAGACGCCACCACCTGCCGGCCATCCGCAATAACGCAGCCCACCGGAAAATCGCCCGCCGCAAGTGCCTTCCGGGCCTCCTCAAGGGCCAGGGTCATAAATTTCTCATCGGTATTGGCAAGCATTGACATGGCATACGCTCAGGAATTGTTTTATCGCGGCCGGCGGATATTGTTTACCTATTCCCCCGCGTTTTACGGGTTCACTGCCTTTACAATTCGCATTTTTTGAAAAAAAAAGCAATGGGGTTGTATTACTGGCCTATCGGAAGCCCGGTGGCGCATTCCGTTTATCCCACGGACGTCTTTCAAACCGGAGATGTGCTAAAAATGATTCCATCAGCAATATTGATGCGCCTGTAAAAAGTCGATTTTGGACGGCAAAGTAAAAAGTTCAAGATCAAGGCGCGTGCAATTTTTGAATAATTGAGAGTACTTAGCCGTACGTGAGATTCTTCAAAAATTGTGCGCAACGCAGATATTGGACTTTTTACTTTGCCGTCAATATTGACAATACGGTCGATTTCAGGTAGCACTGAAACAGGATCGGCCCCTCTGGTTTTTTTAAAAATTACCACGACGAATAACAGATCAGCGTTCACACACATAACCAGCACAACGATGAATGGTGCCCGGACACCATTTCACAAATTCAGGTATTGACAATGATTATCGGTCTCGATGTAGGCGGCACTCATACAGACGTGGTGCTTTTAGACGCCGGCGGGCTTCAAAACAGGGTAAAGGTCCGCACGGATGCCTCCGACCTGTTTTCGACAGTGCTAACCGGGCTGAACCGGGTCACCGAAAAGATTGACCCGCAGCAGATTACCCGCACCGTTCTCAGCACGACCCTGACCACCAACGCGATTGTGGAAAACAAGCTCTCCCCGGTCGGGATGATCGTAACGTGCGGGCCCGGCATTCATCCGGACAATTACCGCATCGGAGATCATTTTTATGTGGTCGGCGGGGGGATCGACCACAGCGGACGCGAAATACAGGCGCTCAACGAGGAGCAAGTAATGGATGCCGCTCAAAAGATGCGCGCCGACGGCATTTCCCATGTAGGCGTCGTCGGGAAATTCTCCACGAGAAACCCCGAGCATGAAAACAAAATCGTACGCCTCATCGAATCCGGCTTTGACAAAGTTTTCCCCGGGCACCGCATTTCCGGGAACTTCAGCTTCCCGCGACGTATCGCCACAACCTTTCTCAACGCGTCCATCTATCCGATACACAAGAAATTTTTCACGGCGATCAAAAAATCTCTTGAAGAAAAGGGAATCCACGCCCCCATATATATTCTGAAGGCCGACGGCGGCACCATGGATCTGGACACCTCCATCGACTTTCCCGGCCAGTCCATCCTGTCCGGACCTGCGGCAAGCGTCATGGGCTCCGTGGCATTTGCCGAAGACCCGTCGGAAACCATTGTCCTCGATATCGGGGGGACAACCACGGACATGGCCGTTCTGATCAACCGGGTTCCGGTTCTGGTACCCAGCGGGATTGAAATCAGCGGCTTCAAAACCCATATCCGGGCCCTGCATACCCGGTCGATCGGACTGGGGGGGGACAGCGCCGTGCGAATCCGATCCGGAGCGTTGACGATCGGACCGGACCGGATCGGCCCGGCAATGGCCTACGGAGGCTCTGCACCGACCCCCACGGACGCCCTTTTTGTTCTTGAAAAAGTGAACGACGGCGACCTGGAAAACGCAACAAGGGGGATAAAGACCATTGCAGACGAAATGGGGGTTTCCGCAGAAGCCGCCGCACGGGATATTTTTGACAAAACCTGCCGGCTGATACTGGAAAAAGCGGGAGAGATGGTGGAAAAGATCAACAGCAAGCCGGTCTACACGGTTCGGGAGGCGCTGGAAGGGCACCGGATCAATCCCGACCATCTGCTGGTCCTCGGCGGACCCGCACCGCATTTTGCGAAATATTTTCAGGAGATATCAGACTACAAGGTGAAAAAGGTCCCCCAGTGGGACGTGGCAAACGCCATCGGCGCCGCCCTGTCCCGCACCACCTGCGAAGTCTCCCTGTTTGTGGATACATACCGATGCAGGGCCATGGCACCGGAGGAAAATTTTTCGGAACGGGTGAATCCGCGCATCACGCTTGCCGAAGTCCAGGAAATGGCCCACGAACTGCTCCTGCAAAAGGCGCTGCGGGAAGGAGCGGCCCCGGGAAACTTTGAAACCGACCTGCTCGAATCCCTTGAATTCAACATGATCCGGAATTTCCAGCTCATTGGACGCAATATCCGGGTCAAAATCCAGGTACGGCCGGGCCTGCGGCATGATTACCATGAGATAACCCGCATGATCAGCAACGGCCCGGAAGAAGATAAGTAAAAGTATACACAGGCATTGCCGCAACCATGCATTTCATCATAAACGGACCCAGAAACGGAGCAGTATATGCTACGCGCCAAACATCAAACAGGCCTTGTATTCTTCCCGGCGTTTGACTGGGCCATCAGCCCCACCCATCCGGAACGGGAAGAAAGGCTCCTGTATACCCAGGACCAGATCATGGAAGAAGGGCTCCTGGATATTGACGGCATTCACGAACTGAAAGCCGAGGTTGTGGAAATAAAGGATGTCCAGCGGGTACACTTCTGTGTGCCGGATCCCTGGAAAATCATGACCGAATCGCATTTTATCAGTGCCGGCGGGGCCAAGACCATCGGCAGGGCGGTCATGGAAAAACAGATCGAGCGGGGATTCGCCCTTGTGCGACCCCCCGGCCACCACGCCATGCGGGTAGTCCACGGCGGCCGCGGTTTCTGCAATGTCAACAATGAAGCCATCATGATCGAGTATTTGCGCCGGACCTACGGCGTCAAGCGGGTGGCGATCATTGACACCGACTGCCACCACGGGGACGGGACCCAGGATATCTACTGGCATGACAAGGACACGCTCTTTATCTCTATCCACCAGGATGGACGAACCCTCTACCCCGGCTCGGGGATGTCCGAAGAAGCGGGCGGCCCCAATGCATACGGTGCGACGCTGAATATTCCGCTTCCTCCCTATACCTCCCAGGAAGGGTTTATTTATGCGATCCAGGAAGCCGTACTGCCGATTCTGGACGAATTCAAGCCGGACCTGGTGGTGAACTCCGCCGGCCAGGACAACCATTTTACCGATCCACTCACGAACATGAATTTCTGCGCCCAGGGGTATGCCAAAATGACTTCCCTGCTGAAACCCGACATCGCAGTGCTGGAGGGGGGGTATTCCATTGAAGGGGCACTTCCCTATGTCAATGTCGGCATCATATTGGCCATGGCGGGAATCGATTACTGCCACGTCTGCGAACCCGATTACAATCCGGAGCATCTGCGGCAGACAGGGGCCATCACCGCAGACATAAAAATGGCTTGCCAGCGCGTGTTGCAAACATGGCGGAACCGCAAAGCAGTGCGCGAACAACGGTGCGAAAACAAAACCGTTGAAGAACGCAGCCGCAGTATTTTTTATGATACCGACGGTTTTTACGAAAAACAGCTGGAAACCATTCAATTGTGCAGAGACTGCAGCGGCGCGCTCAAAATTGATTCCCGGGCGGACAGGGGGGATCACGTGCTCGCCGTCCACATACCGGTAAATGCCTGCCCCGCGTGCATCGATGTTGCAAACCAGTGGTATGAGACGGCGGATCTCAAAAATTTTGACGCCATATTCCTTCAGGACCGCCCGGAAGACGTCTTTCGGGTAAGGAAAAAATGAACCAGGCCGCAAATCGCCTCAATACGGAGAGCACCGCAAGGCAGGCCCGGATAAAAAAAAACCTGGTGCTCCGCCAGGCGGTCCTTGGCGCGGTCAGACAATTTTTCACGCAAAACGGATTTCTCGAAGTGGAAACGCCCCTTCGGCTGACAGCGCCCGCGCCGGAGCCCCACATTGATGCCGTGGAATCCGGAAACCATTATCTTCAGGCATCCCCCGAGCTACACATGAAGCGGCTGCTTTGCGCCGGGTATCGCAGGATTTTCCAGATCTGCAAGTGTTTCCGGCACGGGGAAAGAAGTGCGCGGCACCTGACGGAATTTACCATGCTCGAGTGGTATACGGCGGGTGAAGACTATTTTTTTTTAATGGACCAGGTGGAAAAACTGGTGTGTTTTGTCAGTGCAGAAGCGCTTGGCAGGCAGCAGGTGCACTACCACGATACCGTCATCGACCTGTCCGGACCCTGGAAAAGAATTCGCGCAGCCGATGCGTTTCTGCAATACGCGGGAATGGAAATGAAATCCGCAATGGCAGGCGACATGTTCGAAGAAAAACTGGCTTTTGAAATCGAGCCCCGGCTGGATGTGCACCGCCCGGTCTTCCTGCACGATTACCCGCTGGCGTTTACGCCTCTTGCAAAAAGCGCCCCTGATGACCCGGAAGCCGCCCAGAGATTTGAACTGTACCTGGGCGGTGTGGAAATATGCAACGGGTACAGCGAATTGACGGATGCGAAGCTGCAGCGCATGCGCTTTGAAACCGAGCTTGCTTCCAGAAAAGCAGACAGACGGCCGGTTTCTCCCATGCCGGAGCGGTTTCTGTCAGACATGTCTCAAATGCCGGAGGCGGCGGGATGCGCCCTCGGGCTCGACCGCCTTGTAATGATCCTTGCCGATGCAAGCGCCATAGACGACGTCGTGGCGTTTGTACCGGAGGACGATTGGCCGCAATCCCGGCAAACAGATAGCAGGGAATCCGAAAATGGCTGGCACTGATTCCGCTGGGGGAAAGGGCGCCCGCGCTCACGCATCCTTATTATTGCCTTATTGCCGAAAAGCGCGCAGGAGTTTGAAATGCCGGAAAAGATAGTGCGCCTCTTTTACGCGGCCATGGCCACCCTCGTGGTATTGGGCTTTTTGAAAACAACCGGACGGGCCGAAGCGGAAATTTATTTCTTCATTGATGAAAACGGGCATTATCACTATTCCAACGTGCCCACGTCAGACCGGTATGTTCCATCGGAACTGAATTTTATCAATGACCGCCGGCCCGTCGCCATGGGTAAAACCAACGACACCTACGATCCGATCATCCGGGAGGCAGCCGATCGCCACGGCGTGGATTTCGCCCTTGTCAAAGCCGTTATCAAGGCGGAATCGGATTTCAATCCAAATGCCGTCTCCCGCGCTGGGGCGCAGGGGCTTATGCAGATCATGCCGGCCAATTTTAGATCCTTTGGCATAGCAGACCCCTTTAACCCCATGGAAAACATCCGGGGCGGCACGGGCTATCTCAAGCACCTCATCCAACGCTACGATCACGATCTGCAATTGGCTCTTGCCGCGTATAATGCCGGGCCCGACACCGTGGACCGCTACGGGGGGTTGCCGCCTTTCCGGGAAACCCGGGGGTATGTGCGGCGCGTTCTTTCTTATTACGAACAGATCAAGCATGGCCGATAAAGCCGTTTTTCCGGTGATCCCTCATGAACAAACGTCCTGTTGACCTCCTGCAAGAAATTTACCGGCTCTACGATGCACAATTGGAATCGGTCGATGTCGCCTGCCGCAAACATTGCGCGGACTGCTGCACCACCAATGTCACCATGACCCGGCTCGAAGGGGAGTTAATGACCGCCGTTGCCGGTGAAAACCGGATTGCAGACCTTCTGTCCCAAGGCGCATGCGAGAAGATGCCGCGGTACCAGCCCGTCCTGAGCACGAACGCCTACGTGGAATCCTGCCGCACGGACGACCCCCTCCCCGATGATCCGTCCGGGGCGCATACCCGCGTATGCCCTTTTCTGGAAGACAGCGCCTGCACCCTTTACGAGATCCGCCCCTTCGGATGCCGGTGCATGATATCTGCCCGGAAATGCAGCAAAAACGGCTATGCAGAGATCGACGACTTTACCTTGACCCTCAACACCGTGTTCCTTCAATTTATCGAACACATCGATCAAAAGGGGTTTTCCGGCAATATGATCGATGTACTGATTCACCTGTCAGTCACTGCCGGAGGCATTCCGGATGGCTGCCGGGTCACCCCCAACCGGCCCATACCGGCACTGATGGTCCCTCCCCACCACCGCGACAGGATTGCAGGCGTCATCGGTCATCTCAACCGGTTGGCGGCTCACGTATAGACGCCGATTCCTTTCTGCGATACGATATTGCGCCGCCGGACAGGCGGTTCCATTCCGTTTTTCCGGCATTCCACTAAAAGATAATGGGAATGGAAGCTTGACTTCAGTGGTAAAAATATCTAAAAAATAGGATTCTCCACCCAATATTACCCGTTTTGCACGACAGGACAGGGGTATTGCGTGGGCCCAAAACCAATGGAACCAATGCGGCAGGAGCAATGAAGAATACGCTTGAAAAAATCGTGCGCCGGGCGGCGCAGGCGGCATATGCGGCAGGAGACTTGAACTCCGGGGATTTCGGCGACATTGTGATCGAAGAGCCAAAGGTCGCATCGCACGGGGATTTTGCAACCAATTTCGCCCTGACCGGGGCAGCGATCCAGAAAATGTCCCCGAAAAAAATCGCCGAGGCCATCATCCGGCACATGGATGATCCAGAGCAACTGATCCGCGACACCCAGATCGCCGGCCCCGGCTTTATCAACTTTTTTATCTCTTCGGCTGCATGGCTCCCGGTATTACGGGCCGTACATGAACAAGAGGCGCTCTTCGGCGCCGTCAATATCGGCAGGGGGCGCCGGGTGCAGGTGGAATTCGTCAGCGCCAACCCCACCGGACCGCTGCACGTGGGGCACGGGCGCGGGGCCGTCGTGGGGGACGCGCTGGCCGCAATCCTCAACTTCTGCGGGTTCACAGCGGACCGGGAATACTATATCAACGATGCCGGCCGGCAGATCCGCACCCTTGGCAGGTCTGTATATCTCCGTTGCATGGAGCTCGCGGGGCGGGCCGCCGATTTTCCGGAGGATGCCTACCAGGGCGAATATATCTACGATATCGCCAGGTCCCTGATGGATGAAAAGAAAACCGCGCTTTTTGAAATGGATGCGGACAGCGCCGTTGACACCTGCGCCCGGTATGCCGCAGACAAAATACTCGAAAATATTCGCAGGGACCTCAAAAACCTGGGCATTGGTTTTGACACGTGGTTCTCCGAACAAAGCCTGTACGATTCCGGAAAAGTGGCGGAAGCCATACAGGTATTGCTGGAAAAAAATCTTGCCTATGAGGCGGAAGGGGCGACGTGGTTCAAATCCTCCATGTTCGGGGATGAAAAGGACCGGGTCATCGTGAGGGGAAACGGTCTAACCACCTATTTCGCCTCGGACATCGCCTATCACATGGACAAGTATGACCGCGGCTACGAGCGGGTGATCGATGTCTGGGGGGCGGACCACCACGGCTACGTGCCGCGCCTTAGCGCGGCAATTACCGCCCTGGGCCGCAAACCGGACCAATTCCGGGTCGTTTTGGCGCACCTGGTCAACCTGGTGCGCCAGGGGGTGCCGGTTTCCATGTCCACGCGGGCGGGACAGTTCGTCACGCTGCGGGAAGTGGTCGACGAAGTGGGCGTGGACGCCGCGCGCTTCCTTTTTCTGACACGCCATCACGAAAGCCCGCTGGATTTTGACCTGGAGCTCGCCAAACAGAAAACAAACGAAAACCCGGTATATTATTTTCAATATGTATACGCCCGGATATCAAGCATCATGAAAAAAGCCGCAGCAGAGCACGGCATAAGCAGCCATGACATGGCTGAGCCGATGCTTGCAATGCTTACCGAACCGGAAGAAATCCAGCTCATGAAACAGATGGCCAAATACCCGGAAGCCATCGCCGGCGCGGCAAACATGATGGAACCCCACAGGGTCGCATACTACCTGATGGAGCTTGCAGCGGCATTTCATGCATATTACAATAAGCACCGGGTATTGACCCAGGATACCGAATTGAGCCGGTCCCGCCTTTACCTGGTAAAAGGCGTACGGACGGTGATCGGTAACGGTCTGACGCTGCTCGGCGTAAGCACGCCTGAAACCATGTAGGTGGCCATGAACAAAAAAGTGTCAAAGAACAAGAAGCCGCAGCAGAATAAAAGGCCGCAGCAAAGTATTCCCAAAGGCGCGTCCGCATGGGTGCTCTTTTTCGCGGCATGCGGCTGCATGTTCTTTATCGGGGTGCTTGTGGGGAGAAACACGATGCCGGTCCGTTTTGACATGGCGGATTTAAACGAAAAACTGGGGCACCTCCAGAAAAGCGTCCTCACCGAGGATGCCGGCGCCGGGGAGCCCGACGGCCCCATTGAGCAGATGCCGTTTGAATTTTATGAAGAATTGAGGGACGAGCAGCTCTATGGTTTTTCCGACGACGATGAAATGCCGCTCCGCCTCATAAAACCGAAATTTGAAAAAAAACCAGAATCTTTCGCAAGCCTTTCCGGTGTTCCCCCTGAAGACAGACCGCATCGCGTCCAGGAAAAGGTCAGCGAAAAAGGCGAGTCCGCCACGGCAGCCGAAAGGCCGGTTGAAAGAGCGGAATCCCGACAGGTCCGGCAGGAAACACCCCATGCGGCGCCTGACCCGCCGGTGGGGCGCGTCCGGGGAGGATATGTGATCCAGGTGGCATCGCTGCGGAACACGGAAAGTGCCGAAGCCGTGCGCGACAAGTTTCGCGCCAGGGGGTATCCCGCCTATACCCAGCAAGCCGTTGTGGAAGGGCAGGGAAGATGGTCCCGCGTCCGCATAGGACCCTATAAAGACAAGGAGCAGGCAAGGGATGACCTTGTCCGGCTGCAACAGGCGGGCGTTGACGCCATTCTGCTTCTGGCAGGGGATGAGTAGGTTGTAAGTTGCAGGTTATAGGTTGCAGGTTGTAGGTGCAACAGGGGCGTATCGGGCGGCAGGGCGTGTATTTCTTAAGAGGAAAAAAAAAGGATGGGGGAAAATGAAAATAACAGCCGATGAAGTGCTGCACGTGGCCGAACTGGCCCGGTTGAAAATCGATGAGGCCGATCTGGAACGCTTCGCCGTTCAACTGGGCAGTATACTGGAATACGTGGCGTCCTTGGAAAGGGTGGACACCTCCGGGGTGGCTCCCACCGCCCATGCGATGTTAACCCGGAACGCCTTCAGGCCCGACGAAACGCACCAGTCCATCGACCGCGACCGGGCCCTTGAAAACGCACCGGACACCGAAAACGGTTTTTTCGTTGTCCCCAAAATCATCGAATAATAGGAATCCAGAGGTCATGTCCGAAAAAGCCCCTTACGAGCTGACCATCCATGAAGCCCAGGCGCTTCTGGCAGCAAAAGAAATCTCCGCCGCCGAACTGACCGAATCGGTCCTTTGGCGGATAGAAACCATAGAACCGATGGTGGATGCCTATATCACCATCTGCCGGGAAACCGCCCGCAAGGAAGCTGCCGCCGCGGACAAGGCGATTGCAGAGGGGAAAGCCGGCCCATTGACCGGAATTCCAATCGCCATAAAGGACCTCATATGCACAAAGGGGCACCGGACGACCTGCGCCTCGAAAATGCTGGCGGATTTCATCCCCCCCTATGACGCCATGGTGATGGAAAAACTCCACTCCCACGGCGCCGTAATGGTGGGGAAGGCCAACATGGACGAATTCGCCATGGGTTCTTCGACCGAAAACTCGGCATTTAAAACCACCAAAAACCCGTGGGCGCTCGAAAGGATTCCCGGCGGCTCCAGCGGGGGCTCGGCTGCCGCGGTGGCAGCCGATATGTGCCTTGGATCGCTTGGCTCGGATACCGGCGGTTCCATAAGGCAGCCGGCGTCTCACTGCGGGGTGGTCGGCCTCAAGCCGACCTACGGCCGGGTTTCCCGATACGGGCTGGTGGCTTTCGCCTCTTCTCTGGACCAGATCGGCCCCATCACCAAGGATGTTACGGATGCGGCCATTCTGCTCACGGCCATTTCCGGGTATGACCGCAGGGATTCCACCTCCATCGACAAGCCGGTAGCAGACTTGTCCCGGGACCTGGACGCCGGCGTAAAAAACATGACCATCGGCATACCGCGCCAATATTTGGAGCAGGACGGGGTCGACCCCGAAGTGCAGCAGGCGATTGTCAACGCCGTGGCGGTAATGAAAGGGGCCGGTGCAACATGCGTCGACATCTCCCTGCCCCACACGGACCACGCGGTTGCGGCGTACTATCTGGTTGCACCGGCCGAGGCCAGCTCGAACCTGGCCCGCTATGACGGGGTCAAGTACGGTTTGCGGGACGACGCCGCCGGCGACCTGAAGGAGATGTACATCAATACCCGCTCCGCCGGATTCGGGGCGGAAGTCCGGCGCCGAATCCTTTTGGGCACATATGCCCTGTCATCGGGCTACTACGACGCCTATTACAAAAAAGCATCCCAGATTCGGACCCTTATCCGTCAGGATTTTGAGACGGCGTTTACCGCCTGCGATATCATTTTATCCCCTGTGGCCCCCACCGCCGCATTTGCCATCGGCGAAAAAGCAGACGACCCGCTGCAGATGTATTTATCCGATATATTTACACTTTCTGCAAACATGGCGGGCATTCCCGGCATGTCCGTCCCCTGCGGCTTCACAACCGGCGGGCTCCCTGTCGGACTCCAGTTAATGGGGAACTATTTTGAGGAGGCCCAACTTCTTACGGCCGCCTATACCTATGAACAGGCATCGGGAATGCATCTGAAAAAGCCGCCGATCCATCGGAAGGGGTCGCCGTGATCGCCCGGGAATAAACAAACAGAAGGAAAAACCATACAAAGATGCTCAAGGAGAGCTTACATGTCAGTGCAACCAAAAAAAGAAGAGCTGCGAAAAGCGGTAAAATGGATCGGGGAAA
>JAWOAV010000019.1:0-15655 GCA_046498365.1 Desulfosalsimonadaceae bacterium | reverse complement strand
GCAGGCCGCCAAAAAAGAAAGCCGGCAAACAGGCCGGGCCTTTCTCATGGCAGGGTATGCCGCCTGGCACATAAACGATATTTCATCGGCCCGAAAGGCCTTTGAACAAGCCGCCGCCGTTGACAGCCAGAAAAAGGAAGCCGCAGCCGCCCTTGAGCAACTCCGGGGCATGGACTGACGCAACCGGATTTGCTCCCCCGCCCCACGCCTCCCCTGTCATTCATTTGCCCGCGATCCCGAAACGCCTTGCGCTATCTTTGAAAAATCATACCCGAAAAGGTTTGGCAGCTGTCATTTCAAATATAGGCCCGTACTGGCGCTCCCCGGGTTGGCAGTCCAGTACGGGCTTTAGATCAATTAGCCGCCGCTGACGCCTTTGGCAATGCGGTCACCGATCTCCTTATCAATGCTGCGCCAGTATTCGAACGCACGCTGCAGCACCGGATCGGAAACGCCCTTCTTAAGATGCCCCACCACGTTGGACACCAGCCGGTCGCGCTGGGCATCGTCCATTACCTTGCGCACCAGCGTGCCTGGCTGGCCAAAATCGTCGTCATCCTTGCGCAGGGTATAGGCAGCCCGGACGAATTCCCCGCTGGCTTCCCAGATGGCCATCTCGGGATAGCGTTCCCCGTCGGCCTTTGGCCCCCCCTTGTCGTTGGGCGCGTAGACGGGATCGGAAACGTTCTCCACCCGCATCCTACCGCCCTTGCTGTAGCTGTGCACCGGGCATTTCGGACGGTTGACGGGAATCTGCTTGTAATTGACCCCCAGGCGTGCACGGTGGGCGTCGGCGTACGAAACCAATCGGGCCAACAGCATTTTATCCGGACTCGGACCGATTCCGGGGACGAGATTGTTGGGCTCGAATGCGGCCTGCTCGATCTCGGTATGAAAATCGGCCGGGTTACGGTCCAGTGTCAAGCGGCCGACCTCCTGCAGCGGGTAATCGCTGTGGGGCCACACCTTGGTCAAATCAAAGGGGTTGAACCGATAGGTTTCTGCATCTTTAAAGGGCATGATCTGCACCTTCAGGGTCCAGCTCGGATATTCCCCTCTTTTGATTGCTTCAAACAGGTCGCGCCTGTGGTAGTCCGCGTCCTCGCCGGCGATGCGGTCGGCCTCCTCATCGGTGAGAAAATCGATGCCCTGGTCGGTCTTGAAGTGGTATTTCACCCAGAAGCGCTCGCCCTTGGCGTTGACCCACATATAGGTGTGACTGGTGTAGCCGTTCATGTGCCGGTAGCTTTTGGGGACCCCCCGATCACTCATCAGAATGGTGACCTGATGGGCGGATTCCGGCGACAATGTCCAGAAATCCCACTGCATATCGTGGTCCCGCAGGCCGCTGTCCGCCCGACGTTTCTGCGAATGGATGAAGTGTTGGAACTTCATGGGATCTCGCACGAAGAAAACCGGCGTGTTGTTGCCCACCATGTCGTAATTGCCCTCGGTGGTGTAGAACTTCAGGGCAAAGCCCCGCACGTCCCGCCAGGTGTCGGGACTACCGGCCTCACCGGCCACCGTGGAGAACCGGGCCAGCACTTCGGTCTTCGTGTCCGGCTGAAACGCTGCCGCCTTGGTGTAGGCGCTGACATCCCGAGTCACCTCAAAGTGTCCGAAAGCCCCAGATCCTTTGGCATGGGGCTGGCGGTCCGGAATCATTTCCCGATTGAAGTTGGCCATCTGCTCCATCAGGTAATGGTCCTGCAGCAGGAGAGGTCCGTCAGGCCCGACAGTAAGAGAAAACTCGTCGCTGGTTACGGGAATACCCGCATCATTTGTAGTAGTTTTGCGGTCGTCGTTTTTCATGGTATGCCTCCTTATTTGTTTTCGTGAATACTCGGGATCTCTGATTCCGCTTCGCTTCGCCTTTTGCACGAGATTTTTTCCATACCGAATAACCCCACTTGTTTTTTCCAAGATGAACTTCTTGCCATTTAAAGCAAAAAATAGGCATCCCGAAGCAAAAAAACCAAAAATATTCTTTTTAAAATATTGGCTTGACTGATGCGGTTTAATAAAAACGAATAGCGGGATAAGAACCAAGGGGGAAAAGCGGTGTCCGATTATTTGACCAGTATACAATCAGTCGGAATGGACTTGCTCAGTGAAAAAGATGCGGTTGACGAAATCATATTCAAAACCAAAAACCCAAGGAATCGCCTGATGCTTGGGCTGATGGCCAGGGGCGTTCCACCCTTTTTTCATTGCTTTTCTCTGTGAATCTCTGTGTCTCCTCGGTGCCCTCTGTGGTAAAAGCCACCCTCCCCGCATTTTCTGCCCCACTTATTCTTTTTTTTTTGAGATGGCTTGTAAAGCTCCGGATGATGGATTTCGAGGATTGTAAGATGTTTCTGGTCAGTCCCTTCCTTTCTTGAATCACCGGTTCTATTGACCAGTTTCATCGTGCCTGCAATTGTTTATTATTTGCATGACAACGTATGCATGGTTACTGTCTAGGCAAAAGGGATAATTCCCCGAAGGAATCAGGCGTTCACAAAGAAATGCGGCCAAATATGAGCACCGCAGCTTACAAAAATAGCCCGCAGGCACAGCTTGATAACTGGAGTAACCGGATTGACAAAGGCCAGCTAAAAGTTCGATTGCGATCCACAGATGTAAGAGAAATCATAACCGGGACTCAATTATTAGATCAGCAATTCCCTCCACGGGACCGGAAAATACGGATCCGCAAGGAAATTCGATGGCTGGCATTTTTTGCCGTACTGATTTTCTTGAATCTTCCCGCCCTCGCTTTCGCCCAGTCATCATGCCCGGGAATTCACGTAAAAATTCCGAACATAAAAAACAGTACTGGAAATATAGCTTGTGGAATTTTCGAATCACCAGAGGGCTTTCCCTCGAAATTTTTGGTTTCGGCAAAGGCGATTATAATAAAGAAAATTCAGAAGACACAAGCGCAATGCGACTTTTCGGATATTCCGCCGGGAACCTATGCGATCGCCGTCATCCATGATGAGAACATGAACAGCGAGCTCGACACCAATTGGATGGGTCTGCCTACGGAAGGCTACGGCTTTTCAAATACGACCATTGACGAATTCGGCGCTCCTGCCTTTTCTGCTGCCAGCTTCCGTTACGACGGGGAAAATATTAATCTGACGATTAAATTGGAATACTGATATCTCATTGAATTTTCATGATAAAATAACCTCTCGGTCCGGATCGAACCACACGGACTAAACCGACCCTTCAATGTGGAGATCCAGGACCCGGTTGCACAAAAAGACACATCGAGCGCCTGCCGGTGAGCGCTTGCGGGCACTTCAGCCTTACGGTAAAATCTCTCAGAAACCCTTCGATTTCTTCCTTTAATAAGGAGGAATCATGGCCCACTCCAGGAAAGCAGAAAATGAAGAAAAGCGAGGAACGGATTTGACCCTATTTTAAAAAGGGCCCTATATGGCCAGTGGTTAAATATGACCCATTTTATATGGCTTGTAATGACAATCCTGCCGATCTTTTTTTAACTGATTATTGCTAAAAATCAGAAGGATGGGTGATGTGATGCTGAGAATAGGAGCGCTGGCATAAAAATTGTATTTATAAAAAGCAGTGTAAATGAATCTCCCGGAAAAAGTATTCCGGGAACAACCAAAAAAATACAACGAATTAACGAGAGGAAATTACCATGAGTACTACAGGACTCATCATTCTCATCGTAGTGTTGATTATTGTGTTCGGAGGCGGAGGCGGTTACTGGTGGAGAGGACGACGGTAGGTAAAGAAAGCTTGTCATATGCCGCCGAAATCGTATACAATTGCTACTCGTTTTATGACAATTGCATACAAATCAGACGGTTGCTTTTTCTGATACGATGATACAGCGAAACGACAATCTTATCCTGGTCGGCATGCCGGGTGCGGGCAAGAGCACCGTCGGCGTCATCCTCGCGAAGCTGACATCCCGGGACTTCGTGGATACCGACCTGCTCATCCAAACGTCGCAAAAACGGACGCTGCAAGATATTGTCGATACAGACGGGTATGCCGCTCTCCGGAAGATAGAAGAAGAGGTGCTAACTGGGCTTTTTGTCGAAAATCACGTCATTGCCACGGGCGGCAGCGCCGTTTACAGTGATCCTGCCATGAAGCATATGCGGTCCCTGGGGGTTGTCATTTTTCTGGATACAGACCTGCCAACCCTTGCAACCAGGGTTCATAACTTCCGCACAAGGGGGCTGGCAAAAAAACCGGACCAGGATTTTGCCGATCTCTACAATGAGCGTTCAGGTCTTTATGCGAAGTATGCAGATACGACAATCCGGTGCAGCGGACTGACCCATGAGGAAGTCTGTGCAAAAATCATCGAACAAACAGGCATCCAAAGCTAAACCAAGCCATCTTCGGTCCCCGCTGAGACCTCCTGTTTCCCTTTCAGGATAAATGTACCTGTGCAAGGGCAGGTGGCCACGACCCCACTCTATTTTTCTGTCGGAATGACCGTCACCGGCACCGGAGAATGCTTCACGACCCGTTCGGTGATGCTGCCAAAACTGAAATTGCCGCTTTTCCCCTCCTTGGCCATCACCACGCTGTCGATATTTTCGTTTTTGATGAACTTCAGGATTTCAGCGGCCGGATCCCCGGTTGCGACATGTTTGATAAACAGCCTGCACCCTTCGAGATAGCGCTCACAGATCTGGTCAAGCCGTTCGCCCGCTTTCTTTCGGGTCTTCTCCATCAGTTTTTCAATGTGCTCCCCGTCAAATTCGCCGTACCATCCTTCATGGTGCACGATATCCTCGATCACATGCAGCACGTGAATCTCTGCATCATGATTGGTGCCAAGCGACTTCACATAAGGCAGCGCAGCCTGGGCGCTGCTTGAAAAATCAGTAGGCCAAAGCACTTTTCGGATTTCCATGTCTATCCCCTCCTTTTGGGTGGTTATGTTCTCATAATCAAACTAATCCCTCCCCGGCGGTTTGTCACGCCAGGCGTCTGCAATTCGGAAGCCGGATTGTTTTTACAGCAATATTGAGAATCCCGCGCGATGAATTTCCAGTGGCAATTTGACACGAATTTCATTTATTATTATTTTTATAAGTAAACACTGTTTCACTTCTGAAAAATGGGGGTTTTTTCTTTTAACCCGATCTTTTTCGAAACAACGGTTCTGTATCCTTCTGCTCCTCCAAAGGAGGTATGCCATGCAGCTCAAATTCAGCGGATAAAGGCTTCCGCAGCCCCGTGACGATGCTGTGCGGAAGCCTGCTCTGTTAAAAAAAAACCCTGCAGCTTTGCAGCGGGCCCGCTGCAAAGGCCTTTACATGTAAAAAGGGAGGGTGGAAAAATGAATAAGCAGCTGCTGAATTACGAGACCCTGCTCAAGGTCACCAACGCCATTTCTCATTCCAAGGACCCCGAAGAAGTGGTTCTGATCACGGTGGAGAGCATCACCAGATCCTTGCAGACAAAGGGGTGCGCCGTGTTTCTCATCAACCGCAAAACAGCGGAGCTTGAACTGGCGGCGGATTTCGGATTGAGCGAGGAATACATCAACAAGGGGCCTTTGAGCGCCATGAAATCCATTTCCGCATCGCTCGAGGATGGACCGGTCGCCATCTACGATGTTGCCGACGACCCCCGGATCCAGTATCCGGAAGAAGCGCGCAGGGAGGGAATCGCCTCCATACTCTCCGTGCCCATAATGTCGGGGGGGCGCTCCATCGGAGCCTTGCGGGTGTATACGGCCGAACCCTGGGAGTTCACTTTGGAAGACGTCAATTTTGTCCAGGCAATGGGCAATATCACCGGCCTCGCCATTGATATGGCAAGACACCACAAGGGGCTGAAGCAAAGCATCGAAGTTCTGAAAACCCTCAGGGATCCCAGAAACATCAAGTCAAAAAGACGGACATTCTACGAAAGCGTGCCCACGAGTGTTCATCCGTATTAAAGGATCTGTGGGGGCAGCAAAAAACGGCTGCCCCCACAATATACAGGTATCCAGCCTCCCAGATCTCCCGTTTTAATTCCCGCCGTTTGACAAAAAAGAAGCAGACCCCCCTATCCCTTCATTGAAAAACCGGTCAAAATTCGGTAAAGAACGGTAAAAAGCAACCTACCGGCTTCGGATCGTCATTTAATAAAAAAAGGATATTTGATGAACCTGCAAGAGAGAACCTGCTGCGGCAATGTTGGCAGAAAGGACATGGGGCGGGAAATACGGCTACACGGCTGGGTGGACGCCAGGAGGGACCACGGCGATCTGCTGTTTATTCATCTGCGGGACTGGACCGGCATCGTCCAGGTGGTTTTCCAGGAAACCGGGGCGGACCGGATTTTTGAAAGCGCCCGGCATTTGCGGGAAGAATATTGCATTTCGGTTTCCGGGACGGTGGTGGAGCGGGAGGCGGGCACGGAAAACCCTTCCCTTGCCACCGGCAACATTGAAGTAACGGCCTCGTCGCTGACGGTACTGAACTCGTCAGTGCATCTGCCTTTCCCTCTTTCCGAAAAAGCCATGACCGCGGGCGCCCACATCAGCACGCCCGCCAACGTGGCCGAAGACCTTCGGCTGCAGTACCGCTACCTGGACCTGAGACGCCCTTCCATGCAGGAGAATCTCAAAAAACGCCACCGCATGATCAAAACGGCCCGGAGTATCCTGGATGAAAACGGCTTTGTCGAAGTTGAGACCCCCAACCTGACCCGCTCCACCCCGGAAGGGGCAAGGGACTATATCGTACCAAGCCGAATCCATGAATCCGCCTTTTACGCGCTCCCCCAGTCTCCCCAGCTGTTCAAGCAGCTGTTGATGATCAGCGGCATGGAGCGATATTACCAGATTGCCCGGTGCTTCCGGGACGAGGACCTGCGGCCGAACCGGCAGCCGGAGTTTACCCAGCTCGACATGGAAGCGGCCTTTATCGATGAACCGTTCATCTACGGGATCATCGAGGAAATCATTTCCGCCATGTTCGCTGAAGCGGGTATCCGCCTGCCGCGACCATTTCCGAAAATCACTTATGCGGAGGCCATGGCTTCCACCGGCTCCGACCGGCCGGACCTGCGCTTTGGACTCCGTTTTATCCATGCCACCGATATCTTTACAAACACATCCTATTCCATCTTCAAGCAGATTCTGAAGCGCAACGGCCATATCATCGGCATCAATGTCAAGGGGCGCTCGGAAGCATTGAGCAAAAACGTGCTTCAGAACGAATATGCCAAGCAGATCGTGCCCGGCTTCGGCGGAAAGGGCATGACCTGGATGCGCATGACCGGCGGCGGATTGGATTCCAACATTGTCCAGTTTTTCAACAAAACGGAGCAGGACGCCATTATCGACCGGTTCGGATGTGAAGACGGGGACGTGCTTATGATTATCGCCGATCCCTCTTATGAAGTGACCACAAGCGTTTTGGGACAGCTGCGGCTGCACGTGGCAAACCGGCTGGGGCTGATTCCGGAAAACGCATGGCACCCGGTATGGGTGACTGATTTCCCCCTTTTCGACCCTGTGGAGGAAGGCGGTGTCACCTCCACGCACCACCCGTTTACTGCCCCGGACCGCGCCGATTTCGACCCGAAAGACACCGATGACCTGTTGCGCCTGAAATCGCGCGCCTATGACATCGTCATCAACGGCGAAGAGGTCGGCGGCGGCAGTATTCGCATCGACAATACCCGCGTGCAGGAAAACATATTCGAAGCGCTGGGGCTTTCCCGGGAAGAAGTATCCGAAAAATTCGGATTTTTCCTCAAGGCGCTGGAATTCGGCGCCCCGCCCCACGGGGGGATCGCCATCGGCATCGATCGACTGGTCTCCATGGCCACAGGCGCGTCTTCGATCAGGGACGTTATCGCCTTTCCCAAAAACAGGAGCGCGTTTTGTCCATTGACCAAAGCGCCGTCTTTCGTCAACCGGGAGCAGCTCGATGAACTGGGGCTCCTGAACACCGGTCAGCCGGAAAAAGTGCCCAAAACGGATGAAAAAAACATTCTGGACACCCTCTCATGGGTTTCCAGAATCGGTATTGATGAAAAAGAGCGTCCCATAGTGGAAGCTTCGGTTGAAAAGGCCCGGAAGCTTGGCGAAGATGTGCTCGGCCAGAAATGCGAGGAAGCGCCGGTTTATTCCGTCATCACCCTGAAAAACCGTACGCGGCCGGGAAAAATGCCGGTTTCTCATCCCGCAGCCCAAAATGGCAAGCTTCTGGCCAATGCACCGGAAATCAGGGGGGATTTTTTCAAAGTGGCAAATATTATTGAATAATCCGCAGCTCCGGCGCTTGTCTTTCCACGCATCCAGGCGAAAACCAGCAGAGGATAACATTAGAACCTATGAACGAAAACACGAACAACGCCTTATGGCATTTCCGCGCACCAGAGGATTCGGGGCCCGGTAGCGGCACGCTGAACGAAATGCGTGTCGCGTTCCGGCCGAGCGTGTCGGTCGGCGGCTGGTCCGTAAACGCAGGATCCACAGCGCTTGAAAACTATCAGCCCATTGAAGACGCCGCGGTTGTCAAACGGATTCGGGATCAGGGGGCGCGGCTCGTGGGAATGAGCCGCATGAGCGAGCTAGGGTTCGGCATCACCAGCGAGACATCACACCTCCTGTTTTTGCAGGACAAATGCGATGTCTTCCTGGGAACCGACGCCGCCGGCGAAACACGGCACACAGCGAGCCTGGCCGGTGCATGGGGGTACAAGCCGAGCTTCGGCATATGTCCGAACCTGGGAACCATACGCCTGATTCCATCAATGGAGAGCATCGGCGTTATCGCGGACACGCCCGCCCGCATTGCAGCCGTTCTTTCCGTTGTCAGCGGGAAAGAAAACATCGATTTTTCCATGCTCCAGGACAACCCGCCGGATTTTTCCGCCCTCGGCAGCAAAAACAGCGGTGCCGACGAAAAGGGGGCAAAAATCCGAATCGGGGTCATCTCCGAACAGGTACGCCGGCTCAATGAAACGGACAAAAACGCGTTTGACAAGGCCGTGGACAAGCTTGCCCAAAAAGGGCTGCCGGTCCAAACGGTGTCCTTCCCGGAATACGACTGGTTCCGAAAGGTCCACCAGATCGCGGGATCCGTGGAAGCGTCTTCCAGCGCCGGAAAGTATGACGGCGTGCGCTACGGGCACCGGGCCGGAAAGGCGGACAATTGGAATGAGATGTACCTGAAATCGCGCCAGGAAGCCTTTGGAACGCTGATCAAGTCATACCTGTTCCAGGGCGCTTTCTTCCAGTTCGAAAACTTCCCCGCATTCGAACAGGCCTGTCGCATGCGCAATCACCTGGTCAAAAAAACCGGGGCGCTTTTTACCGATATTGATTTTATTGCATCTCCTGTGCGGTGCAGCGGGGCGGATGCGGCAGACGCCAAAACCGTTGACGATGTATACGACGCGTTTGCCCATACACTGCCGGCCAATGTCATCGGCCTGCCGGCACTGACGGCCCCCGGCATCGTTGCAACCGGGGATGGGGACCTGGGGTTTCAGCTCGCAGCGCCGCATCTGTCCGATGCAGCACTGCTTCATTTTGCCATGACATATTTGCCGGTATCGTAAAACGGCCCCGGATTTCTCTTATCAACCGTTGTCCGGTGGCATCACAACAAAATAAAAGGAAGCGCGAATCAATGCCGTATGAAGCCGTTATCGGACTGGAAATCCATGTCCAGCTGAACTGTCCGACCAAACTGTTTTGCGATTGTGCAAACGCGGCAACGGAAAAAGCCAATGCCCATATCTGTCCCACCTGTATCTGGCTGCCCGGCGCCGTGGTGCAGCTGAGCGAGGAGGCCCTGAATAAAGCCGCGTTGACATGCCTGGCGCTGAACTGCGATCTTTCCCCCAAAAGCGCGTTCGACCAGAAGGTCTACTATTATCCGGATCTCCCCAAGGGGTACCAGCTGTCCCAGCACCACATGCCGCTGGCCCGCGGCGGATGGATCGATATAACAGGCGAGGACGGCAGCACCAGGCGACTGCGCATCCATCATGTTCACATGGAGGAGGATGTTGCAAAACTGGTGCATGAAACCGAGGGGAAAAACCGGATCAGCCTGGTGGATTTCAACCGGGCGGGCGCCCCGCTTGTGGAAATCGTAACCGAGCCGGACATGCGTTCCCCGCATGATGCCATGGCCTTTCTGCGCGCACTCCGCACACGCATACGCTATGCGAAAACCGCGGAATGCTCCATGGAAAGCGGCACCATGAGATGCGACGCCAATATTTCGCTGCGCCCCGCCGGGAGCGAGGAATTTTACACAAAGGTGGAAGTGAAAAACATGAACTCCGTCAAGGCGGTGGGCAATGCCATCGCGTTTGAGATACAACGCCAGGAAAAACTGATAAATGAGGGGCAGCCGGTATTGATGCACACGCGGCTCTGGGATCCGGATAAGAACATCACCACCCCCATGCGGGACAAGTTCGCCGGCCCCTGCGTGCCGGATCCCTCTGTGGCGGATATTGTTTTGACGGAGGCGGATATTGATGCCCTGAAAACGCTTCTTCCGGAAATGCCGGCGGAAAAACAGGAGCGGTTTGCCGACCAATACGGCTTGACCGGTGAAGAAGCCGCCCAGATGAGCCAGGAAAGGGATGTTGCCGATTATTTCGAAACCGTGGCCCAAAAAGGGGGCAATCCCCGCATTGCGGCACAATGGATATCCGGCAGGCTTCTGCCCGCCCTCAGGGAAAAAAAACAGGAAATCCATCATACCGTAGTGACTGCAGACCGGGCGGCCGGGCTTCTTTTTCTCCTGGAAAGCGAATCAATAAATGCAAAACAGGCAAAAGACATACTGGCGTTGATGTTTACATCGGAAAAAACCGCCTCCGAGATTGCGGATGAAAAAGGGTACAGACAAATCACGGACATCGATGCCCTGTCCGGTATACTGGATGCGGTTCTGGCGGAACATCCGGACGCGGTGACCAATCTTCGCGCCGGTAAGAAGCAGGCCGCCGGATTTATCATCGGCCAGGCGATGCAAAAATCCGGCGGCCGGGCCAATCCGAAAATTTTGTCCGATTTGCTTGGACGCCTTGACAAAAAATAAGTAGAATTGGTTTATATCGTTGCAAACGGAGACTGTTCCGGATGACACGCATCCTTGGAAAAATCCTTGGCATCCTCTTTTTCACCGCCATTGTGGCCGGTGCGATTTTTTTCGGCCTGCAGTATCTCTCCGGGTGGCACGAACAGGAGATCCAATCGGCCCTGGAATTGCAGCGAAAACAATTCAAGGCCAATTATGACCGCCTGGAGAAAGAAATCAGGGAAGTCGAGGCGCAACTGGAAAAAACCCGGCAAACCGGTTCCATACCGGAAGAGCGCATCACGGAAGTTTTCGGCAAAACCGAAGCCGAAACCGAAGCCATGGGCCGATGCGAATTTCTGAAAGGGAGAATCGATTCTTTTTTTGATTATCTTGATAAAAAGATGGAAGGAGAAAAAAGCTCGCAGGAATTGTTTTTCCAAATGACGGCAGCGCTTGCAAAAAAGCCGCCGGTCGTGATCGGGGAGGGGCGCGACCTGATAACGCTGCTGCGAAACCGCGCGCATTTTTTCCGGATATTGCGAAAAGAGCGCATCAACATGGTTCGAAAAATGCTGGCAGCAGAAAAGGATATTCTGGAAGCCGCAATGGCGGATTTTTATGCCTATTACATAAGCGAAGACCGCTGCGTCAATGAAAACGACCGGCAGTTTATGCCAATGCCCGTCCTCTACGACTATGCGGGATTTTTTCTCGAAACGCTATCCGGAAAAGGCTATCTGATGCGGCGGGACTCGTCGACCCGGAGCCTTGCCCTGTATTACAGCGTTCTCATCCTCGACCGGGCAATCGACAACGAATTGAACAAATACGGCATCGACATTCGGGAGCACATTGATGCCGCAAAAGACGATATTCGCAACCAGCGCGGCCTGGCCTACCGGGAGAGGTACCTGGAAACACTGGATGCGCTGACGGAAAAATATCCGCAGAATTTATGAAACCATTCCTGCAACGCTGCGATCACGTCTTGGCCCCGGCGATTTCAGACAACAAAAGCGGGTTGGCGGCGTAGTTGAGGGCAGCGTCAAAGGAAATAAGCCCCCTTTTGTAAAGCGCGGCAAGGGACTGGTCCAGGGGTGAAAACTCCTCCGTGCCGCTTTCCATCTGGGAGCGGATCTGATGCAGCTTGCCTTCCCGGATGAAATTGCTCATGCGGTAGGAATTGGCGAATTTCTCCGTTGCAACAACCGCGCCTTTCCCGTCCTTCCGGGGAATCAGCCGCTGGGCCAAAGAGAGCTGCAGGGAATCGGCCAGCATCATCTGGATCGTATTCTGCTGATGCGCCGGGAACATGTTGATAATGATGCGAAACACCGCCGTTGAATCCGCGGCATTCATGGTGGAGAGCACCAGGTGTCCGGTCCGGGCTGCCCGGAGCGCAATTTCAAAGCTTTCCATGTCTCTCAATTCGCCGATAACGATCACGTCCGGCGCCTGGCGGAAAATACCGCGCAGGCCTTCCCGGAAACTGTCTGTATCCCTGCCGATTTCCCGCTGATTGACATTGCTTTTCTTGTGCGTATGCAGATACTCGACCGGATCTTCCAGGGTGATGATATTGCATTTTCGGTTGGTGTTGATGATATCCACAAGGGCATTCATGGTGGTCGACTTGCCGCTTCCGGCGGGACCCGAAATCAAAATCAGCCCCTGGGCCTTCAGGGCAAAACCGCGAAGCCAGGCGGGCAGCCCCAATTCTTCCAACGTGCCGATCTTGTCGGTCACATGGCGGATACTGATGGAAACCGAACCGCGCTGGCGGTAAAAATTCATCCGGAATCGGCCGATATTCGGATAGGTGATGGAGACATCGAGTTCATTTTTGGCAAGAAACCCTTCCCACTGATCCTGGCTCAGCAACTCCTTGGCATAATATTCACAATCCAGCGGCGTCAGAAAGGAAGTGGAAAAACGCTGAAGCTGTGAGCTTATTTTAATCGACGGCGGTGCACCGGCCGTTAGCAGCATATCATTGGCGCCGGTCTTTATGAAATGGGCCAGCAATTTTTCAATTCTTGGCGAATCCTGCGTTCCCGCTTTTTCCGATAAGGCCAGCTTTTCTATATCACTGCCCTTCAGCCCGTCCTGGTAGGTTGCCGACAGCAGGCTCAGGGCCACTTCCATCATGAAAAAAGGGACAATGACCGGTTTGATTGTCTTCCCGATGGTAAATTCAAGATCACTGATGGTCACGAAGTCCTGGGGGCTAATCATGGCGAGGGTAAGGGTATTGTCCTCCACGGATACCGGCAGTATCTTGTAGCGCAGCATTTTTTCCGTGGGAATAAAATCGAGAACGCGCTGTTCGATATCCATCGTAAAAAGGTTGACAAACGGCACGCCGAATTTCCTGGAAAGGATGACAAGAAGGTCATTGGTTCTCAGAAAACCCATTTCTATCAGGATGGATCCCAGCGGCATATCCACCTGGGTACGACGCTTGAGGGCTTTTTGAAGCTGATCACTGGTTATGAGTCCGTTTTTGATCAGCGCTTCGCCGAGCCTTTCCCGGCATAAAGGCGCATCATCGGCAATCGGTTGTTCAGATATGCTTGTCATCGGTATCCTCCAGGAAATCACGGTTGCTCCGGCATCTATTTCGCCACGGTATGCTCTTGACGGTTGCCTGTATCGACACTTCCCCGATTCGGTGGCGTATATTAAAAAACATCCGATTAAATTTCAATAAAATATTCAAATAAACACTGGAAAATGTCTAAAAAATCTCCTGAAAACGAATTTTTCGCAATAATCGGGTAGAAAAAAGAGCAAAAAAGCATATTTAGAGGAAGGAATACGATGGGATAAAGGGGTGCAAGGTCGGTTTCCGGTTTTGCTGTTTACCCGTGGATCCATGAGACAGCAAAACCGGAAAGACGTTGTTTTCTTCCTGCGCGCTATCGCTTGAGCACAAGGGATACGGCCTCGCCGCCGCCAAGACACAGTGAGGCAACTCCGATGCGCTCATTCCGGCGCTGCATTTCATACAAAAGCGTCACAAGGACCCGGCAGCCGGAAGCCCCGATGGGATGTCCAAGGGCGACACTGCCGCCGTTGACGTTGACATTTTTCTCGGTAAGGCTGAGCTCGCGCATAACGCCCACGGTAGAGCCGGAAAATGCCTCGTTGATTTCAAAAAGGCCCACGTCTGAAATCGAAATGCCTTCCTTTTCCAGGCATCGGGGGATCGCATACATGGGCGCCATGAGCACGTATTTCATATCGATGCCGGCAGCCGCCTGGGCGCCTATGGAACCAAGAATTTCGCAGCCCAGCGATTCCGCCTTTTTTCTGGACATGACCACCACTGCGGCCGCGCCGTCGCTGATGATCGACGCATTGCCCGCAGTACCGAATCCGTCTTTCTTAAACGCGGGCTTCATTTTGGACAAGGTTTCGTAGTCCGTGGGGACCGGGTTTTCGTCCCTGGAGAATTCCGTGGTTTTGCCTTTTCTCCCCTTTACCGTGACGGTCATGGTTTCCGCATCGAACCGGCCTGAATTCACCGCATCAACAGCGCGCGCATAGGACATTTCCGCATACCGGTCCTGGTCTTCCCGGCTGACGCCATATTTTTCAGAGGACAGCTCATTGGATATCCCCATGTGAAAATCATTGACAATATCCCAGAGGCCGTCGTGGATCATGTGATCCTCCAGCGTACCGGGCCCCATCCGGTATCCGAACCGGGCTTTTTCCAGGTAATACGGGGCCATGCTCATGTTTTCCATGCCGCCTGCGACAACCACTTCCGCATCCGAGCACAATATGGCCTGGGCTGCAAGCATAACGGATTTCAAACCGGAGCCGCACACCTTGTTGACGGTGATGCATCCCGTGTCCCAGGGGAGACCTGCCCTGACCGCTGCCTGGCGCGCGGGGTTCTGCCCGTAGCCGCACGGAAGGACCATGCCCATGATGGCCTCATCCACGACATTCTTGTCTATGCCCGCACGGTTGACCGCTTCGGTAATAACCATGGCGCCCAGATCGGTTGCCCCGGTGCCGGCAAGCGAGCCGTTAAAAGCACCCAAGGGCGTGCGTACCGCACTTACGATAACTGCTTCCGTCATTTTTTCCTCCATATATTCAATTGTTGACGGCTTCGTAAAAAGTCCAATATCTGCGTTGCGCACAATTTCTTAAGAATCTCACGTACGGCTACGTACGATCGATTCTTCAAAAATTGCACGCGCCTTGATCTATTGACTGTAGCCGCTTTAACATCAGCAATTTCTTTATTAGAAGTTGTTGCTGCTTACTTTATTGATGAAATCAAATGGAACCGAAAGAAAGCAACTATTGGTATGGGAATCGCTATCTGGATTCTTGGTATTTTCCCTTCCCTGGGGTATAGCACTTTTCTGCCCACCGAGCTCGTCGAGGCCTTCAAGTCCACGCTCGAGGAGACTACCGAGGCCGACCTCCTCCTCCACGTCGTCGACGCCGCCCACGACGACGTCGACGCGCAGATCGCCGCGGCCGAAACAAAAACAAAATACGGAATCTACAAATGGAAGCGGATCAGGGCTTTTTTCCCGATGGATATACCAATGGGGTGGTTTTGTTGCTGCCATTCTTATTCTGTTTGGAGGATGGTA